>DATFDN010000364.1:0-33626 GCA_035252035.1 Acetobacteraceae bacterium
GCGCAGCGTGCCGTTGGTCTCTGCCAGGCTCGAGCTGAGCGTTTGGCCCTGGGCTTGGTTGGGAGCAACGGCCGCGGGCGGGGCCGATGTGACGGGCGGGCGGGCTGGTGTGCCAGTCCCTGGCGCCACCGGCGCCTTCTCTTGCGCGTATGCGATCTGCGCCGCGCCGGCGAGCGTGGCGAGGCTTACGAGGGCTGTGAGTGGACGTTTCATGCGGGACTCTCCCAGTTCTGAAGCGTTGTTACACCAACGATCTTATGCTCTGACCTCTTTCGTCATGCCCGCGAAGGGGCATCCAGGATAGCTGCCGTGACGGCTACAATCCGAACGGGTAGGTCTCGGGAACGCCCGGCCTTTGGTGCTCCGGCCCAAGCGGCGTCACGGCCGTGGTTTCGTCGAACCAGACATAGGCATCGAATTGCCGCGACAGCGAGGCTTCCGCGTAGTGGCTCCTCAGCTCGGTGTCGGGCCGGTAGATCACGCCGATGAACCGCTCCAGGCGCGGCTCCAACAGGGCGCGGCGCGGGGCCTCGTCCCGGTTGAGGTCAAGCAGGAAGCGCGGCAGCCCGGCGTTGTGGCAGAGCCGCTCATAGCTGTCGCGGTGCGAGGGCCGCACGCGCTTGACCTCCATCTCGCCGTCCCAATCGGACGCGGCCGCCACCGTGCCGGTATGGGTGCCGAAGCCGATCAGCGCCGCTTCCTCGCCAAACCGCTCGCGGCAGAGCTGGCCGATGTTCAGCTCGTCTCGGACCGCGCCCATATCGGTATGGCGAGCATCGCCGATATGCGAGTTGTGCGCCCACACGATCGCCTTGGAGGCAGGCCCCCGCGATGCGAGCAGGTGGCCGAGGGTTTCGAACATGTGCGTGTCGCGCAAGTTCCAAGACTCCGCGCCGCCGTAATACATGATGCGGTAGTAGCGCTCGGCGGATGCGACCAGGCGCGCGTTCTGCGCCGCGTCGAGGAAACCTTCGCCGTCCTGGGCAGCGTACTCCAGCCGGTGCCGCAACAGCTCTTGGCACTGGTCGATGACCGCCTGCTCGCACTTGCGATAGCCGGCCGTTAGCACCGCGTGCCCGTACGTCGAAGGCTCCTTCTGCCAGGGCGTCAGGCAGCCGTAGCGCTCGCGGGCGAGCTTGGCGGCCTCGGGGTCCACCGTGTCGAGATAGGCGAGAACGGCGGCGATCGAGGCGTTCATGTTGTAGATGTCGAGGCCATGGAATCCGGCCTGGCGATCCGGCCCCGGCACGCGTCCGTTATGGTCGCGCATCCAATCGATCAGGGCGGCGACATCAGTGTTGCGCCACATCCAGGTCGGGAAGCGCTGGAACGGCGGCTCGGCCCCGGCACGCGCGGGGCGATGGCGAACATAGCGATCGATGGAAGCGGCGTCCGGCCAATCGGCTTCGACGGCGAGGATCGTGAAGCCGTGCCGCGCGATCAGATGGCGCGTGATCGCCGCGCGGGCGCGATAGAACTCGGAGGTGCCGTGGGTGGCTTCGCCGAGCAACACAACACGCCGGTTGGCAAAGCGGTCGAACAGCCTGCCAAAAGCGGGATCATCGATATCGGGCAGAGGCTCGGCCGCCCCGGTGATCATCTCCGGCAGGGTCATGGTTAAACCGCCCGCTTCAGCTCGACCTTCGGCCAGCCAGGGCGGCGGGAACCAACCACGCCATAGGACACGACGGCCTTCATGCGGCTGCTCCGCCTGCTCGGGGGACGTGTCCTCAACAACGGACAGGGGAGACGGTTCCGGGATTCCGGCACGCATGTCCCAAGCCATGGCGCGCGGGAGGCGTTCGCCGCCGCGATCCCGCCACCCCGCGGAGGGCGACGTCGGCGGCGGCGGAGGCCACGCTGCTGTGATGGCACGACATCGTTGGCGGCTCGCCGCGGACTCGCCTCGGCCGACGACAAGCGGCGCGGGACGTGGCAGGATTGGGTGGCGATGCATCAACTCCTGCTCCTGCGCCATGCCAAGGCAATCGCCGCCGAGCGCGGGGGCGCCGACCGTGACCGCCCGCTCAGCCCCGCCGGCCGGCAAGCCATCGCGGCCATGCGCGTGACCATCCGCGAGCTTGGGCTCGCGCCCGATCTGATCCTCGTCTCCACCGCGCGCCGCACCCTGGAGACGCTGGAGGCGCTCGAACCCTGGGACGACACGCCGCTGGTCGATACGCTGGACCAGCTCTACCTCGCCACGGCCAACCAGATGCTCGCGGAACTGCGCCGGGTTGCCGAAACGGTGCGCAGCCTCATGTTAATCGGCCACAACCCCGGTATGCAGGAATTGGCGATGGCGCTGGCAAGCGGTCCTGGAGGCGACACCGAGGCGGCGCGGCGCATCACGGAAGGATTTCCCACGGCGGCCTTGGCTGAATTCTCGGTGGCCGGCCCCTGGTGGCAGCTTGATCAGCGCGCCGCGCGGCTGGTCCGTCTGATCCGGCCACGCGACCTGGGCCGGGCGAGCCGATGAGCCGCGCCGCCCTCCTCATCACCGTCCTCTTGGGTCTGCTTGCCGCGTCGCGCCCCGTCGCGGCCCAGGGCCAGGCGAGCGCGCCGCCGCCCGCCGTGCTCGTAACGCCCGTCCGGGTGGAGAATGTCGCTCCGGTCTACAGCTTCATCGGACACGTCATCGCGATCCAGTCGGTGCAGATCGTTCCACGCGTGACCGCCTTCATCGAGAAAGAGCCGGCCAAGCAAGGCAGCGACGTGAAAGAGGGCGAGATCCTGTTCGAGCTGCAAAAGACGCAGTACCAGGCCGCCGTCCAGGCGGCGCAGGCGCAGCTCGACGGCGCGAACGCGGCGGTGCGCAACGCCCAGCTCGCCTATGATCGCGCCGCGCGGCTCGCCAAGCAGGGATTCGAGGCACAGGCGAACCTGGATCAGGCGACCGCGACGCTTCAGCAGGATCAAGCGAACGTGCTCGCCGCGCAGGCCAATCTGGCGCAGGCGGCGCTGAACCTGAGCTATTGCACGATCCGCTCGCCGATCCAAGGACGGATCGGCGCGGTGACGCTGACCGTGGGCAACCTGGTCACGCCCAGCACGCCGGCGCTCGCCACGGTCAACCAGCTCGACCCGATCCGCGTGGTGTTCTCGGTCAGCGACCGGACGCTGGTGGGCGTGCGGCAGAGGACAGGCGCGAACAACAAGCAGCTTGCCTCCGCCCTAGTGGTCAACCTGGTGCTGCCGGACGGGTCGCAATACGGCCAGTCTGGCACGATCAGCTTCCTCAACAACGAGGTTGACCCGCAGACCGGCACTGTCAGCGTCTATGCCGACTTCCCGAACCCCAACCGGCTGCTCCTGCCGGGCTCCTACGTCACCACGAACGTCCGCCGCGACCAGCCGCAAGAGGCGCCGCTCGTGCCAGTGGCGTCCGTGCAGACCGAGCAGAGCGGCAGCTTCGTCCTGGTTGTCGGTCCCGACAACGTGGTGCGCCAGCAGCCGATCGAGCTCGGGCGCCAGATCGGGCAGGACTTCATCGTGACCAAGGGGCTCCAGGGCGGGGAGCGCGTCATCGTCGAAGGCGTGCAGAAGGTGCGTCCGGGCCAAAAGGTCAATCCGCAGCCGATGCCCCAGCCAACCCCGGTCGCCGCCGCCGGCGCGCCCCAGGGCGGCGGCTAGCCGTGCTGTCCGGCTTCTTCATCCGCCGGCCGAAATTCGCCATCGTCATCTCGGTGGTGATCACGCTGGCCGGCCTGCTCGCGCTCTCAGTCATCCCGATCTCCCAGTACCCCAACATCACGCCCCCGCAGGTGACGGTCTCGGCCACCTATCCGGGCGCCAGCGCGGAGACCATCGCCAACACCATCGCCCAGCCGATCGAGACGCAGGTGAACGGCGTGCCTGACATGATCTACATGCAGAGCACCAGTTCAAGCTCGGGCAGTTACAGCCTTCAGGTCTCGTTCGGGATCGGGACCGACCCGAACATCGACCAAGTGAACGTGCAGAACCGCGTGCAGCTCGCAATGGCGCAGCTTCCGACGGAAGTGCAGCAGCAAGGGCTCACGGTCCGCGCCGCCTCCAGCAACTTCGTGCTCGCGGTCAATCTCTATTCGCCCGATCACAGGTACGACCAGGTCTTCATCTCGAACTACGCGTACATGCAGTTGCAGCAGCAGATCGCGCGCACGCCGGGCGTCGGCAACACGCAGATCTTCGGCCAGCGCCAGTACGCGATGCGGATCTGGCTCGATCCGGTGCGGATGACGGCGCTCGGGATCACCGCGAGCGACGTGATGGCCGCGATCCAGGCGCAGAACATCCAGGCGGCGGCGGGGCAGATCGGCCAGCCGCCGATCGCGGGCGGCCAGCAGCAGCAGCTCACTGTCCTCGCGCCAGGCCGGCTGAGCGATCCCAAGCAGTTCGCGGCGATCGTGGTCCGCACCAACCCGAATGGCGGCGTGGTCCGGGTCGGCGACATCGCGCGCGTGGAGCTGGCCGCCCAGCAATATGCCTCGTCCTCGGCGCTCGACGGCAACCCCTCGGCGACGCTCGCGATCTATCAGTCTCCGAACGCCAACGCGCTGGCGGTCGCCAGCTCGATCAAGAAGCAGATGGAGGAGCTGTCAAAGCAGTTCCCGCCCGGCTTGAAATACGCGATCGTCTACAACGCCACGAACTTCGTCAGCGCCAATATCCATGAAATCCTGGTCACGCTGGTCATCACCCTCCTGATCGTCGTGGCCGTGGTGTTCGTGTTTCTCCAAGATTGGCGCGCGACACTGATCCCCACGATCGCGATCCCGGTCTCGCTGATCGGCGTGTTCGCCGTGCTCTACGTGCTCGGCTACTCGGCCAATACGGTGGATCTGTTCGCCATTGTGTTGGCGATCACGCTCGTCGTGGACGACGCGATCGTGGTCGTGGAGAACGTCACCCGGAATCTGGAGGAGGAGCCGGATCTGCCGGTCGGGCAGGCGACCGAACGGGCGATGGCGGAGATCACCGGGCCGGTGATCGCCACGACCCTGGTGCTGGTGGCGGTGTTCGCCCCGGTGGGCTTTATCTCCGGCGTAACCGGCGAGCTCTACCGGCAGTTCGCCGTCACCATCTCGGTCGCGGTCGTGATCTCGGCGATCAACGCCCTGACCTTGAGCCCGGCCCTGTGCGGCTCCCTGCTGCGCCCGCCCCGCCCGGCGCGGTTCTTCGGCTTCCGCTGGTTCAATCGCGGCTTCGATGCCGCCCGCAACGGCTATACCAGGGTGGTCAGGGTGCTGGTGCGCCGGCTGATGCTCGCCGTGCTCGGCATGGCGGCGGCTTTCGGCCTCGCTTATCTCGTCTTCGAGCGGACCCCCACCGCGTTCTTGCCGGCCGAGGACCAGGGTTACTTCTTCGTCAACGTGCAATTGCCGAACGGCGCCTCGCTCGCCCGCACCCAGGCGGTGATCCGGCAAGTGAGCGACATGCTGAGCCACACGCAGGGCGTGGCGCACACGATCGAGCTTTCGGGCTTCAGCCTGGTGTCCGGCGCGCAGCAGCCGAGCGCGGGGACGGTCATCGCCATCATGGCGCCTTGGGACGAGCGCGGCGCGAAGGGCGCGATCCCGAAGGTGATCGCCACCTTGCAGCCGCGCTTCAGCGCCATCCCGGCGGCCAGCATATTCAGCTTCAGCCCGCCCGCCATACCGGGGATCAGCACCACGGGCGGCATCAACTTCGTTCTGGAGGCGCGCAACGGGCAATCGTACCAGCAACTCGCCTCCGTGTCGCGCGGCTTGATCTTCGCCGCCAACCAGAATCCCGCCTTGAGCAGCGTCTTCACCAGCTTCTCGGCCGATGTGCCGCAGATCATGGTTGACGTTAACGTCACCAAGGCGGCCCTGCTCGGGGTGACGCCGGCCGCCATTTACCAGACGTTGCAAGCCAATCTCGGTGGCCAGTTCGTCAACAATTTCAATTACCAGAACTACGTGTTCCAGGTGATCGTGCAGGCCGAGGAGCAGTTCCGGCGCACGGTGAGCGACATCGACCAGCTCTACGTGCGCAGCTCCGCCGGGGCGATGGTGCCGCTCTCCGGGCTGGTGACGATCTCCACCATCCAGGGCGCGGACGCGATCAACCGCTACAATCTATATCCGGCGGTGCTCATCAATGGCAGCGCCGCGCCGGGGCACAGTTCCGGCCAGGCGATCGCGGCGATGGAGCGGGTGGCGCAACAGCATTTGCCGCAAGGCTACGGCTACGACTGGACGGCGATGTCCTATCAGGAGCTGCAATCGGCCGGGCAGCAAACCTCCGCCTTCCTGTTCGCCATTGTGTTCTCGTACTTGTTCCTCGTGGCCCTGTACGAGAGCTGGACATTGCCGCTCTCGGTGATGCTGCCGGTGGCCTTCGCCCTGCTCGGCGGCCTGGTCGCGCTCATGCTGCGCGGCCTGGCGCTCGATGTGTACGGCCAGATCGGCCTGGTGCTGCTGATCGGGCTGTCGGCGAAGAACGCCATCCTGATCGTGGAGTTCGCGAAGGACCGCCTGGCGGATGGCAAGACGGATGTGCGCGCGGCGGCCGTGGACGGAGCGCGCACCCGTTACCGGCCGGTCATGATGACGGCGCTGGCCTTCATCTTCGGCGTGGTGCCGCTCGTCGTCGCGACCGGCGCCGGCGCCGGCGCGCGGGTATCCATCGGCACCACGGTCTTCGGCGGCATGGTGCTCGCGAGCTTCATCGGCGTGCTGTTCATACCCGCCCTGTTCGCCGGGTTCGAGTTCTTGAGCGCGGGCACGCGCCGCCTCCTCCGCCGCTGGTTCCATCGGACGCGCCAGCACCCGGCGGAGTGACGCCCCCAGTGATGCTCCCGGCGTACCAGGGCGCGGCTTATCTCCCCTCTCCGCCCCGAGAGGCGGAGAGGGAATTAGTCCTCACCAAAGCGGTGTGCGAGTCCCGGAAGCGATGCCGCTACCCCTTGTCGCCACCCTTCTCGACGTTCTCCGCTCCTTTCCGGGTTCCCCCGAAACGATCGGCCCCGCCCGTTTCGGGCGTGCCCGGCTTCTTGTGGTTGCCGGTATTCTGCTGATCCTCGGTGTGCTTCACGTCCTGCTCGGTGTGCGGCTGACGCATGATCCTCCTCCGTCTGTCTCGCCTAGAAGCAACGCGGCCCGGCCTCGCCCGTTTGCATCGGGAAGAACGGAGACAGCCATGCTCACCTACACCACTGTGGGGGAGGTCCGCGCCATTATCGCCCAGAGCGAAGCGGCGGCGGACCAAGCGGATCGCTTGGTGGACCGGATGTACAAGGCGGATCTGCTCCCCGCGGGCGACAAGCAGCACACCGTGCATCCGGCTCAACGCGAGGAGGCGGAGCTGAACGACTTGGCCCCGCTCGGTGCCTCGACGATGGCCGAGCCATTGCGGCGCTTGCAGGCGACGCTTGAGGGGATGAGCCCGGAAGCGCGGCGCGAGGTACAGGCGATTGCCCTGATCGGCGCGGGGGAGTTCGCGGCGCGCGAGTGGGATGCCGCGCTGACGGCCGCCGAATCGCGGCAGACCGAAGCCGAGCCACGCGCGATGGCCGAGGACGCGGACCTCGCGCCGCATCTGGCGAAGGGCCTCTATCTGCTGAAACTGACTTAGGAGGCGGACATGGCCGCATGCCGCGCCGTTCGCCTGCACCGCTTCGGCGGGCCGGAACAGTTGCGCGTCGAGGAAATCGAGCGCCCGATTCCGCGTGATGACGAGGTCGTGATCCGGGTCGAGGCCGCGAGCGTCAACCCGGTGGATCTCAAGATCCGCGCCGGGACAGTGCCAATGGCGCGGGCGGAGCAGCTTCCCATCGTGCTCGGGCGCGACGCCTCGGGTGTCGTCGAGACGTGCGGGACGGCGGCGCATACCTTGCGGGCGGGCGATGCTGTCTTCTGCTCCGTTGGGTGGGATCGTGGCACCTATGCTGAGTTGCTACTGGTGAAGGCGGTGGAGATGACCGCCAAGCCGGCGCGTCTCGATCACGTGCGGGCGGCCGCCGTGCCGCTGGCGGGGCTTACCGCATGGCAGGGTCTGCTGGACCATGGCGGGCTGGAGCCGGGCCAACGGGTTCTGGTCCATGGCGGCGCGGGTGGGGTCGGGCATTTCGCCATCCAGATCGCCAAGGCCAAGGGCGCCTGGGTCGCGGCGACCGTCTCCGACCGGGATGTTGGCTTCGCGCGTGAGCTCGGGGCTGACGAGGTGATCGACTACCGGCACCAACGGTTTGAACGCGCGGCGCGCGACATCGACCTGGTACTGGATCTGATCGGCGGGGAGACGCAGGAACGGAGCTGGTCGGTGCTCCGCCCCGGCGGGATCATTGTCTCGACCGTGCAGGAGCCCGATCAGGATACGGCGCGGGAGCGGCAGGCGCGCGGCGCACGGTTCCTGGTGGAGCCGAACGCGGCGCAGCTTGAGCAAATCGCGCACCTGATTGATACGGACAAAATCCGTCCCAGTGTGGCCGCGGTCTTCCCACTCGATCAGGTGCGGGACGCGCATCGCGCGCTGGAGCAAGCGCATCCGCGCGGCAAGATCGTGCTGCGCATCGGCCAGTAGGAGGCACTCATGGGCAAGTACGAACCTCCCACGCCAGAGCGCGATCCGGGCGATGCCGTGCCGCCGGGGGTGGCGCCGGCGGAACCGGTCCCGCTTTCCGAAGAGGACCGCGCGGTTCTTGAGAAACTGCGTCGTCAGTCGCCAGCGCCTGGAAACCCTGGCGCGAACACGCGATGATGAACGCGGGAACCGGCGGCGGCGTGGTGTGTTGACCGTAACGTGTCGTTTCCCAAACCAAGGAGGCAAACGATGAGCGACAAGGTGCAGGGCATGGCCCGCGACATGGCCGGACGGGCGCAGCAAGCCTTCGGCGAAGCCATCGGCGATGCCGGCACGCAAGCCAAGGGGGTGTACAACCAAGCCAGCGGCCAGGCACAGGAACAGGCGGCCCGCCTCGCCGAGGTGATCCGCGACCAGCCTCTGACCTCGGCTCTGATCGCCCTCGGGATCGGCTATATCCTGGGTCGCCTGACCGGCTAGGCGCCTATATGCGTCCGGCACATGGCCGGGTTTATGATTTGGCTGTGCAGCGGGGGCGAGAACGGCGCTAGGTCTGGCTCGTCCCGGTTTTCGCCGGGACGGGGTCTCCTTTGACCTCTTGCGTCTCCCAGACGTGAAGCCTCCCTGTTACTCCCCCGGGCCGTGGCCCGGGGTTTTTATTCGCGGCAACCCAAGCGCCGCCAGCAGGTCCGAGTCGAGCGTCGGACGCCGCGGCGGCGGCCGCGGGACATCGAACCCCATCACATCGTCATACCCCCAGAGCGCCCACCCAATGCCGGCACGCTCGCATTCCCCACGCACCGCTTTGATCCAGGCCAGGCGCGCTGGCGCATTCAGCCGGGCTGATGCGCCCAACTCCCCCGCCACGAGCACCGCACGATTCCGCGCCGCCCAGGCGGCGGCACGGCCGATGCGGGCGGCGATCGCTGATTCATCCCAGTGCTGGGCGCAGACGAACGCGACAAGTCCTTGGGTCGCCGGCTCCGGGCTCGCGGCTTCGCGCGCGCACGCGGCTGGGTCATCGACGGGAAAGGGCAAGCGCGCGAGCGCCGCGCGGTCGAGGCCGGGACGGTAGGCCGCGAGCGAGGTCAGCTCGGAGGGATCGTAAAAATGAAACGTATAGATCACGTTCGGGTCCGCTACCGGTGCCATCGTGGCAAGCCCGTCGATGCTGCTCCAGTCCGCTCCGCTCAGGATCACCGTGCTCGCGGGGAGCGCGGCGCGGAGCGCGGCCAACACCTCGCCCTGCAACATGCTCCAGGATGACGCCTTGCCGGAGAATACCGGCTCGTTGACCACCTCCGGGAAGGTGCGGTCGGGATCGAGCGCGCGCAATGCCGGGGCGAGACGGCGCCATGTGTCCACCAATGCCGCCCGGTCCTCCGGGCGCTGCTCCAGCCGCCAGGGGTTGCCGCTCGGCACCAGCACCACGGCGAGCCCCACCCTTTGAAGCCGGCGGACTTGCGCGATAAGCAGGACGCGCCCGGCTTCGGTCGCCGCGAAGCTCGGCGCGAAGGGCAGCCGGACGAAGGTGAAGCCGACATGCCGCAGATCAGCGATGGCGGCATCACTGAGATAGGCGCCGATCGCGGCCGGGTCGGCGCGCGCGGGGAAGCGCAGCCAGTTCGTGATGTTCATGCCGCGTTGCAACGCGGCGACGCGCTGCGCCGGCGGCGCCGCGTGTGCGGGCAGCAAGAGGCCGAGCAGCACGAGCAGCAGGGCGCTGGCGCGGATCACGACACGGGCGCATCGGCGGGCACGCTGCTCGGCAAATGCCGCTCCACCAGGTAAAGCGGCCGGTTCTTCGTTTCGTTGAACACCCGGCCCAGGTACTCCCCGATCACGCCGAGCGTGAGGAGCTGCACGCCCCCCAGGAACAGCACCACTGTCATCAGGCTGGGGTATCCCGCGACCGGGTTGCCGAACAGCAGCGTGCGCGCGATCAGTTGCGCGCCGAAGGCGCAGGCGAACAACGCCACCGCGAGCCCGGCATAGGTCGCCACCTTCAGCGGCGCGACGGTGCAGCCGGTGATGCCTTCGAGCGCCAATTCCCAGAGCGCTAGATAGCTCCAGCCGCTGCGCCCAGCGTGGCGCGGCGCGCGTTCGTAGGGCACCGCCTTGACCGGGTACCCGACCCAGGCGAACAGCCCCTTCATGCAGCGATGGTGCTCGCGCAATTGCAGCACCGCGTCCACCACGCGCCGGCTCATCAGCCGGAAATCGCCCACGTTCGGCGGGACGTCGATGTCGGCGAGCCGGCCTATCACGCGATAGAACAGCCGCGCCGTCACGCGCTTGAGAATGCCGTCGCCGGCGCGGGCGCTCCGTTGCGCATAGACCGTGTCAAACCCCTCGCGCCAGCCCGCGACCAGCGCCGGGATCAGCTCGGGCGGGTCTTGCAGGTCGGCGTCGATGACAATGACGGCCTCGCCGCGCGCATGATCAAGCCCGGCGGTGGTCGCGATTTCCTTGCCGAAATTGCGCGACAGGCCGACAACGGCGATGCGCGGCTGGGTCAAACGCAGTTTCTCCACCACAGCCAGCGTGGCGTCGGTGCTGCCGTCATCGACATACACCACCTCCCACGCGCCCAACGGGCTCATCACGGCGGAGAGGCGCCGGTGAAACGCCACGAGCCCCGCCTGTTCGTTGAACAGCGGCACCACCACCGAGAAGGTCGGGCGCGTTGCGGTCCAGGACGTGGCCGCGATGTCCAGCATGGCGCGTGGCCTCGAAGCGGGTTGTCAACCTTTGCGCGGCAAGATCGCGCCTCGCGGACCCTTATCAGGCGCCAAGAACGTTGAGATTTGGTCAACAGCTCGCGGTCTTGCTGCTGGCGGCGCTCGCGCTGAGCGCGGCCGCGGCGACGCGCGGCTTCGAATATGACGAGGCGTATAGCGTCTTCGTCACCTCGCCCACGCCACGGCCCGCCTGGCCCGCGACCGTATTTCGCGCGGGCGATGCGCGGACGGCATTCACCGCCCATGCCGGCCCGGCCGCGATCGTGCGGGCGCTGCGCGAGACCGACGTGCATCCACCGCTCTACTTCTGGGCGCTCGCGGCCTGGCGACAAGCGGCCGGGGACGGCCTGCTTGCGCTGCGGCTGTTCTCGGTGCTGTGCGCCCTGGCCGCGCTGGCGGCGGTGGGCGCAATCGCGCGGGAAGTGGCGATTCCGCCGCCCTTGGCGATGCTACTGACCGCCGGATGCTACGGTTTCGCCTATACCGGGGTCGTGGCACGCGGCTTCGCGCTGGCTCAGGCGCTGCTCCTGTCCGGCGTGACGCTGATCCTGCGCGCCGCGCGGACGGAGCGATGGCAACCGGCGCTCGCGGGCGGCTTCCTGCTGGGCGCTGCAACGCTGACCAATTATCTCAGTGCCTTCGAAGGCGCGGCGGCACTGCTCTGGTTGCTGGTCGCACGCTGGCGTCTTCCCTCGTTGTGGATGTCCGCCGGGCTGGGCTTCGCCGTTTTCCTGCCCGCCGATCTTTGGTTCTTCCTCGCCCAGCGCGCCAGCCGGGATGGGCAGTTCCCGCCATTCCAGCTTGGCCCGAGCCTGGTTCGCCTGGCCAAGTACGCGGTCGCGAACCTGTTCGGGGGCCTGCCGCTCTATGTGGACGGGGCGGCGCGCATCGGCGTCGAGGCCGCCTTGGGCGCGGCGGCACTTGGGCTGGCCGCGATGGTCGCGTGCCAGTGGCGCGTCCTGGCGCGGGAGGCACGATGGCTATTGTTGGGCGGGGTTCTCGCCCCGCCGTTTGGGCTGCTGGCGCTGGGAGTGGTTTTCGACAACACGCCGATCGAGCTGCGGTATCTGTGTTTCGCAACGCCCTTCGCCGGATTGCTGCTGGCGGGAACGCTCAGCGCGGAAGAACTCTCCCTCTCCCGCTTGCGGGAGAGGGTTGGGGTGAGGGTGCCTCCCGCACCCCTCACTCCGACCCACTCCCCCCGCAAGCGCGGGCGGAGAGGGGGACATGTCGCGACCTGCGTGCTTTCCCTTCAGGCGCTGGCCATCCTCGGCCTGATCCTGCGGCCGGAGACAATGCAGCCGGCGCGGCGCCTCGCCCTTCAGGCCACCTCGCTCGCCGGAGCGAATGGCGTGATCGTGCTGCCGCGCGGCAATGACGGGGTGGGCGTGGTTGGACCGTTCCTCGCGGAACTTCCGGATTCCGCCCACGTCCTGCTTGTTGCCGAGACCGACACGCCGCCAGCACTTCGCGCGAAGGTGCCGCCAGGGCCAGTGGTGCTCGTGTTGACGGACCAGGACCGAGCGAGCGCCGCCGCGCAAAGCGTCATGCGCGCGGCATTTCCCTGTCAGTCCTCTCCGCTCTTGCGGAACGGACTTTGCTCGGCCAGCGCTTCCATCTCCGCCTCGATCGCGGGCGTCTCGTGCCTGAGCGATTCCGCCACGGCCCTCCGCAATCCCGGATGGGCGATCCAGTGCGCGGAATAGGTCGGGCGCGGCAGGTAGCCGCGCTGGATTTTGTGCCGCCCCTGCGCGCCAGCCTCCACGCGGGCGAGACCGTGCGCAATCGCCCAATCGATAGCGCGGTAATAACACAGCTCGAAATGCAGGAACGGCCAGTCGCCCTTGCAGCCCCAGTTGCGGCCGTACAGCGCGTCGGACCCGGCGAGGTTGAGCGCGCCCGCGACCGGCGTGCCGTTGTGCTCAGCCACCATCAGCACGACACGGTCGCCCAATCGCTCGGACAGCAACGAGAAGAACCGGCGGGTCAGGTACGCGCTGCCCCACTTGCGATCCACCGTGGCGCGGTAGAAGCGGTAGAACGCGTCCCAGTGCCGCTCGGTGATCTCGGCGCCCGAGAGCGCGCGGAAGGTCAGCCCGGCGGCGTTGGCGTCGCGCCGCTCCCGCCGCAGCGCCTTGCGCTTGCGGGAGGACAGGGCGCCGAGGAAATCATCGAAGCTGGAATAGCCCGCATTCTCCCAGTGGAACTGCATCCCCATCCGCCGCAGCCACCCGGCCTCCCCCAGTCCCGTCCATTCCGCCTCCGTGCAGAACGTGACATGGACCGAGGACAGGGCGAGTTCCCGGCACGCCTGGGCCAGCGCCGCGCCCAGCGGCTCGATGGGCAGCGCCCCGCCGGGCCGGCGCAGCAGCCTTGGGCCGGGCACCGGGCTGAACGGCACCGCCACTTGCAGCTTCGGGTAATAGTCGCCCCCCGCGCGATCCAGCGCGTGCGCCCAACCATGATCGAAGACGTATTCGCCGTAGGAGTGCGACTTCGCGTACATCGGCGCCGCCGCGACGATCGTCCCCGCCTCGTCGCGGACGACCGCGTGCTGGGGCAGCCAGCCAGTGCGTGCATTGGCTGAGCCGCTCTCTTCCAGCGCGCTGAGGAAGGCATGGCTCACGAACGGGTTCTCGGTCCCGGCGCAGGCATCCCACTCGGCCGGGGCGATCTCCCGGATCGCGGCGTGCAGGGAAAGCGAGAACGAAGCGGTGCCGTCTGGCATGGGTGCGGGACGCGCTCAGCCGATCTCGAACATCGCCTCGACCTCCACCGCCGCGTCGAGCGGCAGGGCGGGCACGCCGATCGTGGTGCGCGCGTGGCGCCCGGCCTCGCCGAACAGCGCGACAGCGAGATCGGACGCACCGTTCATCACAACGGCGTGTTCGGTGAACTCCGGGCTGCACGCGATGAAGCCGCCCAGCCGCACGACGCGGCGCACGCGGTCCAGTTCTCCGCAAGCGGTCTTGAGGTGGGCAAGCACGTTGATAAAGCACAGCCGGGCCGCGCGGGTTCCCTGTTCGACGGGCAGCCAGCGGCCAAGCTTGCCGGTGACGGCGACCTGCCCATCACTGGCCGGAAGCTGGCCGGAAATGACGACCAGGTTGCCTGTCGTCACGAAAGGCACATAGGTCGCGACCGGCGGCATCGGCCGTGGCAGCGTCAATCCCAACTCGGCCAGCTTCGCCTCGATCCGCCCCATGCCGCGACTCCTCGTGCGACGGGCAGACTAGAGCGCGGTTGCCTTGGGCGGAAGCACCCTGAGTGTATCATGAACGCTGATTGAGGAGGCCGATCCATGCTGCGTCGGGTATTCCTTGCGCTCGTGCTTGCCGCTCTTTGCACGCCGGGACCGGCGTTCGCCGAGTTTGGGCCGGCGGTTTCCGAGCAGGCGGCTCGTGAAGCGGCCGACACTGTCGCGAGGCGCTTCGAAAGCGCCTACAACGCCGGAAATCCGGCTGCCATCGCCAGTTTATTCGCCAAGGATGGGGTCTATCTGACCCCCGGCGGCACGATCCTGACCAATCGGCAGGCCATCGAGCAGGCGATCGCGCGCCGCATGAAGGCGGGATGGACAAGGGTGTCGCTCACGGTCTTCAACGCCCACCCGGCCGGTGACGCGGTCTGGGCGATCGGCGAATACACCATTGCCGGCACGGCTCAGAACAGCGGCAAGGAGATCGGCGGATACTATGCCGAGGTGCTGACGCGCGAGGGGCCGGAGTGGCGCCTGAGCATGTGGATCGGCAATCTCAACACCCCATCAACCGGACTCGACCGGCCGCCTCCGGTTCAGTCCGATTATGGCGGATAGACCTCGTTGGGCACGGCGCGCGCACAGTTGGGTAGCGTTCTAATTTGCCGTCTTCGCAACGAGTTCTTCCAAGGACCATAGACGAGGCGTGACCCCGGCCGCCATAGCCGGGGTGCATTGGATCGTCCGGTGTAGGGGGGCGTGGTTAAGCTGAAGCGTGCTCGGCTAAATGCGGGATGGCAGTCGCGCACCGAGCAAATTAGCGATCGATTACGGCGTGGCGCCAAGTTATCCTACGGCTCCATGGCAAGCACCGCGCTCGAAGTAGTATCCCGCCCGTCCGTCACCGCGGTTGACCTCTTCTGTGGGGCAGGCGGATTATCCTTCGGCCTGAAGGAGAGCGGCATCAGAATCGCAGCGGGGATTGATCTCGATCCGGCGTGTCGGTATGCCTTCGAGCGGAACATTGCGGCTTCCTTTCTGGAGTGGGACGTCGCCGCCCTTCAACCCCAGGCTGTGGAAGCCCTTTTTAGCACGGCCGAAGTTAGACTGTTGGCCGGTTGCGCTCCCTGTCAGCCGTTCTCAGGATATACAACCCGTCGCCGTGGTAACGATCGTCGATGGAGGCTTCTCTTGGATTTCCTTCGAATCGTTCGATCCGTGGGGCCAGAAATCGTTACACTGGAGAATGTCCCAAGGCTTGCCCACTTATCTTTGTGGGATCAATTCGTAGTTGGCCTCCGAGAGAGCGGCTACCATGTGGCGTGGGACATAATCAATGCGTCGCGTTACGGGGTTCCGCAAACCAGACGACGATTGGTGCTGCTGGCTTCTAAGCTGGGCGAAATTCAAATCCCGCCGCCGGTTACGGCAGTTCCTCCCACTGTGCGATCCGCCATTGGTACTCTGCCGCACGTATCTGCGGGAGAACGAGCCGAATGTGACCCCCTCCATTCGGCACGCGCCCTAACGTTGATCAATATGAGAAGAATTCAGGCGTCGCGGCCAGCGGGAACTTGGCGCGAATGGCCGCCAGGCATGCGCGTCCGATGCCACAAGACAAAAGGCGGAAAGACCTATCCCTCAGTTTACGGACGTATGTCGTGGGATCGCCCGTCACCCACAATCACAACGCAATTCTATGGTTTTGGGAACGGCCGTTTCGGGCATCCAGAGCAACACCGAGCGATCACCCTCCGAGAGGGGGCAATGCTCCAGTCTTTTCCTCTCGGCTTCCAGTTCGTGCCCCCAGGTACGAAAATCAACTTTCGCGAGATTGGCAGACTTATCGGCAACGCCGTTCCGCCGGAGCTAGCTCGCGTTCTTGGCCACGCTATAACTGATCACGTTACCTATCGGTCCAAATAGCCTCGCGCTTCCAGGTAGGAAGCAATATTCTTAAGTATACCATCCATATAAGACAACGAGCCCCGAGATAAACTGAGCAAGTCGCTGGCCGTATAGTCGCGCCCAACCTCTTCGAACGTTTGGATGCCGTGAGCCAGGTCATTGCGTTTATCTTTTATGGTAAGGAGATCAATACCGTCCCGTGAGGAAGCGCTAGTTCTGCAAGAGAACCCGTAGCATGCACCCAATTCTTTGATGTAGCGGGCATCGACATTTCCGCTGAAGTACACTTGTTTGTCGAGCGCCACTGCGACAAATCTGGACGGCAAATCCTCCATTGTGTGGTTGACCTCTGGATCAGCTCTCAGCTTGAATCGACGAACTACTTCCGCGCGCATTTTCATTGTTAAACTACCGAAGGCGACACGCTCAGTAGTAATTTGGTCATGGATGGCTTGAACGGCGCCGCGCGTTGTTGCTTCGATAAGGTTATAGAGTATCAAGAATGTTCCAGCACGGAGGGTCAACAGTCGGCGTTCCTGAGTCCGGGTGCTTGTGCCCAGTCCGGCAATGCGCTCGGCAGAGATCACGATCGCTAAATAATGACGTACTTGGCGCTTCCGATCTTCAAAGTCAGAAAGAAAGGCTGAACTCATTGGCCAAGCAGCTTGTCTCGCACGAATTCAATGCGCCCCTGGACACTTGAGCGGTTATTGGCTGCATCGCTCGTAGTCCATTCTCTGAATTCTTCGCTTTCGAGCCATACCTCAATTTGAGCGCGATTGGCGACTAAGTTCGGGTTGCTGCGGAGAGCCAAGGCAACGCCCACCGCTATGGCCTCGAATCGGACACGCGGCACCTTGCGTCCGCGGCCTGTCTTTCGAAACCCTTCGGGAAAGTTGTCGCGCACGAAAGACAGCATTCGCGACCACTCTGCTTTCATATTGGCGCGGGTTTGCGTCCCATCTGGCGTATTAAGTACCTCGTTCGTATCACGCACGTAGGAGAGTAGGAATTCCCGAACCACCTTGCCTTCCGGCCCAGTCCCATAGTCTCTATACCGGTTCAAAAAGGCAAAGAACCTAGTCACCAGCTCTTCGTATTCGAATCGCTTCTTGAGCCTCTCCGAAATCGGCGCGAGAATCTGTAACAGCGGGTCTCCGGCCAGATCCGTTGTTAGATCCACGAACGGTCCAGGTTGCATGCCTCGCCGCACCTCAACGTCTTCGAGCTTGACTGATCCTGTGTTTATGCGGTCGAACATTTCACGACGTACGTCCTCAGTGATACCCTCCGTAAGCTCGATCAGCCTCAGCGTGGCACGACGGAAGCGCCTCTGTCGCGCTGGATGCAGATCGCAGAAACGAAAGCCGTTCAGCTTCTTGAGTCGCTCAAGGTGACTCAAGGTCAGATCATTCGTTAGGAACCGGGCCAGTGTCCTGATGCGCTGCACACCATCAACGATTTCCAGGCGCCCGGCGTTGTCGGGATCTTCTGCTTCGCTTACGTCGGCCACGAAAAGGAACGGGATTGGCAAGCCGATAAGCATGGACTCTATAAACCGTGACTGGTTCCTTTCTTGCCACACCAAATCCCTCTGATAATCAGGCACATATATTTCATTCTGATCTTGCTTTCTCCCTCTGAGGTATTTCTGAACAACAACCTCGGCAGGGTATTCGCGGACAATGTAGCGAATATCGCGGATGTTCTGCGTGATTTCAGCTTCGGCCGCCTCAATATCAGCCGAGCTACGGGTGGATTGTAGGGTGGCAAATAGCAATCCACTATCGTCATCGGAGTCACTATCGGCCACCATGGCCTGCCTCTTCCTTACCTCGCCGCGGGCGCCCACCTGTCAAGCGCTGGCGCATACCCCGTAGCACAATGCCCATGGGAGAGTGCTCATTATGCCAAAGGACGACGCGTCAGACCAGCTCCGTTCCGCTCTGGAAGCCGTGTACTCCTGCCGTGCCCGGCCCGTGCAGACCACCCCCGCCCGCGAGACCTTCCGAGGCCAGACCGTCTGGGAAGGCATCGTCCACGTCTTCGACCTAAATGGCCACCCTACTGCTATTCGCGCCTAAGCATGGTCCTCTCCGATTAAGGGCAGCACCAAAAACACCGGTTCTTCGCTGTGCTGCACACGGGAGCTATTCAGTCGCCCGTGGATGCGGTAAGGGCGATCATGGCGGAGCATCGGCAGAAAAAGGTGTTAGTGGATGAAGGCTAAGAGTATCACGGTATATGGACATCCAGACGTGGACGCCATCGAGGACAAAATTAACCAACTCCTGATAGAGGTCGGCGGTAAAGGCAAGATCGTAAATACAAGTGTCGCGGTGGGCCGCGACAGTGAGAATCCTTGGGCCATGGTCGTCCTGTGGTACGAGCCGCGATAACCTTCCAGGCGGGCAAATTAGGACACTACCCACGATTGTCACCTGCTATCCATGGAAGTGGCTATATGTAAACTGCCGTCCGCCTTGCCTGCGCCGCCATGCGCACCGCGGCATTGGCCGCTCCGAAGCCGCGGCTGCCTCGGCGCTCGACGATCTCGAAGAAGAACCGGTCGGCGAAGGTTTCCGTATAGGCGTGGATGAACTCGCCCCCGGCGTCGCGGTCATAGAGCAGGTGCAGCCGGCGCAGCCGCGCCAGCATCGCGTCATCCAATCCCCAGCGCGCCGCCAGGTCATCGTAGTAGTTGTCCGGGATGTCCAGCAGGCGGGCACCGGCGGATGCGACGGATGCGGCGGTGCCGGCCGCATCGTCCGTGGCGAAGGCGATGTGATGCACGCCCGCCCCCGCGAAGGCGGAGACGAAGCGCCCCGTGGCGGTCTCGCGGCTTTCGGAGATGTTCAGCGGCAGGCGCACGCTGCCATCGGGGCTGACCATGGCCCGGCTGCGGATCAGCCCGAACGGGTCGGGGATCTCCACGATCTGCTCGGCCTCGAAGCCGAACACCGCCCGCCAGAACAACACCGTCCCATCCATCCGTCCCGCCGGTAGCGCCTGCGCGATGTGATCGATGCCGGCGAGGTTGCCTTGCGCCGCGGCCGGATCGAGGGTGAAATCATCCTCCCAAATCGAGCGCCCGGACGCGTCTTGCTGCACCAAGTAGATCAACGTGCCGTCCGGCGCGCGCACGGCGGGAATACGGCGTTCGCCGGCGCCGACCTTTTCATGCCATTCCTGGCACAGCAGGGCCTCGGCGCGGACCAGGGCGGCCCGCACGTCCTCGACCCGCAGCGCCATGGCGCAAACCGAAGGGCCGTGCAGCAGGAAGTGCTCGGCCGCCGCGCTGTCCTGCTCGCGGTTCAGCACCAGATTGACCCGGCCCTGGCGGTAGAGATCGACCGATTTGGACCGGTGCGTGCCGGCGTGGCGGAAGCCGAGCGTGCCGAGGAACTCGGCCAATGCGGCGCCCGCCTCGTCATCCACCGCGAATTCCAGGAACTCGACGCCATGATAGCGGGGCGGCGGAGGCAACGCGGAAAGCCCCGCCTCGGCCTCCACCAACACGAGCGAGCGCAGCCCATCGCGCGCGGTGAGGCGCGCGGGGGCCGCGCGGAACTCGTCGTTGAAGACCTCCAGCGAAAGCGGCCCCGCATAGCCCGACGCGGCCACCGCGCGCAGGAAGCCCGCGATGTCCAGCCCGCCCTGGCCGGGGAAGTTCCGATAGTGCCGGCTCCAGGACAGCGCATCCATCGACAGGACGGGCGCGTCGGCAAGCTGGACGAAGAACAGACGATCGCCCGGAATCGCCGCGATGCCGGAAAAATCGTCGCCGATCGCCAGCGTGTGGAAGCTGTCCAGGATCAGGCCCAAGGCAGGGTGCGCGGCGCGCTGCACGATCCGCCATGCGTGTGCCCAGCGTTTCACATGCCGGCCCCAAGCCAGCGCCTCATACCCCACCCGCAAGCCGCGCCGGGCGGCCCGTTCCGCCATCTCGGCCAAATCCGCCGCGGCGCGGGCGTCGTCGTCGATCGCGGCCTGCTGTGTGTTGCTGCACACCAGCACGAGATCGGTGCCGAGCTGCTCCATCACGTCGAACTTGCGCTCCGCGCGATCGAGGTTGCGCGCCCGGCTCGCATCGGGCATCGCCTCGAAATCACGGAATGGTTGAAAGAGAGTGATAGCCAGGCCCAGATCGGCCGCCATGCGCCGCACGTCGGCGGGCGAGCCGGGGAAGGTCAGCAGGTCGTTCTCGAAGATCTCGACCCCGTCGAAGCCCACCGTGGCGATGGCGTCCAGCTTGTCGGGGAGGCTGCCGCTCAGGCAGACCGTCGCGATCGAGCGTGCGTGGCGCATCGCGCGCCTCAGGCCGATCCGGCCGCGGGCAGTCCCAGCATGGACCGCGCCTGCGCCGCCGTGGCGACCGGCCGCCCGTATTCCGCGCACAGCTCCGCGACCCGCGCGACAAGCTGGGCGTTGCTCTCGGCCAGGCGTTGCTTGTCCCAGCGCACGTTGTCCTCAAGCCCGGTGCGGCAATGCCCGCCCATCTCCAGCGACCAGCGGTTGACCTCCAACTGGTGCCGTCCGATTCCCGCCGCCGTCCAGGTGGCGCCCGGCAGCAGCTCGCGCAGCTTGGCGACCTCGAATTCAAGGATGTCGCGCCGCGCGGGCAGTGCGTGTTTGACGCCGAAGACGAACTGCACATGCGGCGGCGGCACGATCAGCCCTTCGGTCACGAGGTCGGCAGTGTTGTAGAGCATCGCCAGATCGAACACCTCGATCTCCGGCTTGATGCCGTTGTCGCGCATCGTGGTGGCCAGGCTGCGGACGAAATCCGGCGGATTCTCGTAGACGATGGTCGGGAAGTTCACCGAGCCGGTGGCGAGGCTCGCCATGTCGGGTTTCAGGTGCAGCATGGCCCCGCGCGCCTCCAGCGCCCGTCCGCGCCCGCCAGTCGAGAACTGCACGATCATGTCCGGGCAGTGCCGGCGGATACCCTGCTGAAGCCGGTCGAACTTGTCGGGATCGGAGCTGGGCGTCTCGTCGTCATTGCGCACATGCACATGCACCAGCGCCGCCCCGGCCTCGTACGCGGCATGGGTGCTCTCGACCTGCTCGGGCACGGTGATCGGCACCGCCGGATTGTCGCGCTTGCGCGGCACCGAGCCCGTGATGGCAACGGAGATGATGCAGGGCTCGGCCATGTCAGACCTCCAGGAACACGGTTTCATCGGCACCTTGCAGGCGGATGTCGAACCGCCAGGCGGGCAAACCGTCGCGCTCGCCGACGTGCCGCGCAAGCAGCGTCGCCCGGCGCGCGGGATCGAGGCTCGCCAGCAGGGGATCTTGGTCGTTCAGCCGCTCCCCCTCGAAATAGGCGCGCGTGTGCAGATGGATCAGCAGGCCGCGGGCGAACAGCGTCAGGGCGGCGTGCGGCGCCTGCGGCGCGTTGGCACCCGGCGCACCCGGCACCGGACCGGGTTTGAGCGTGATGAAGCGGAAATTGCCCTCGGCGTCGGTCGCGGCGCGGCCGAAGCCGTCCCATGTCTCCGAGGGCTCCGGGCTCGCCTGCCACAGCTCCACGCAGGCATCGGAGACTGGCACGCCGTCGCCGTCGGTCACGGTGCCGATCAGGGCGATGCGTTCGCCCTTCGCTCCGAAACGTGTCAGGTCGGCCCAGCTCGGGTCTTCCAGAAGATGCCAGTAGGGGCCGATCGTCTGGCTGGCGGTGGCGGCGGGCATCAGGCGTGCTCCCCGTCGAAATCATTGTCCTCGAACGGCGTCTGGCCCCGGCCGCGCAGCACGATGTCGAAGCGGTAGCCGAGCGCCCACTCCGGCTCTGTCACCGAAAGGTCGAACTGCGCGACCAGCCGCGCGCGGGCGGCCGGATCCGGGACAGCGTTGAAAATCGGATCGAGCGCCAGCAGCGGATCACCGGGGAAATACATCTGCGTTATCAGCCGCTGCGCGAACCCCGCGCCGAACACGCTGTAATGGATGTGGTTCGGACGCCAGGCATTGTGATGGTTGCGCCAAGGATAGGAGCCCGGCTTGATCGAGGTGAAGCGGAACCGCCCGTCCTGATCCGTGAATAGCCGCCCAATTCCCTTGAAGTGCGGATCGAGCGGCGCGTCATGCTGGTCGCGCTCATGGTTGTAACGGCCGGCGGCGTTGGCCTGCCAGAGTTCGATCATCGCGCCCGGCACGCCGCGGCCGTCCTCGTCCAGAACCCGACCCTCCACAATGATGCGCTCGCCCATCGCCTCGTGGCTGCCGTTGCGGGCGATATCGACCGTCGCCGGATAGCGCGCCGGATCGAAGCGCGGCGCCCTTATCTCCGTGGCTGTCTGCCCACCCGGCAGGCGTGCCAGCGGCCGGATTGGGTGCCGCCTGGCAGTGCTGCCGTACTCGGGCGCATCCGAGGGCGGCTGGGTTCCGGGTCGATACGGGCGGAAAGGGAGGGCGGCGGCGTCGCTCATGGTTGGCTCTCCTTGAATGTTTTTCCCCGACAGGCTCTCTAGCAAGAGCCGCCCCGCAATGACAGGCCGGACCAAACCACGTGGGAAGGACGCTCCATGGCTCTCATCGCCTATGTCCTGAACGGGCCTAACCTCAACCTGCTCGGCAAGCGCGAGCCGGACATTTACGGAAGCGAGACACTCGCCGACGTGGAGGCCGCCTGCCAGCGTGCTGGTTCCGAGTTGGATCTCGACATCGCCTTTCGCCAGAGCAATCGCGAATACGAGCTGATCGACTGGGTCCACGAAGCGCGCGAGACGGCGGCCGGAATCGTCATCAACCCCGCCGCCTTCACCCATACCTCCATCGCCCTTCTCGACGCGCTCTCAGCCTGCGCCTGCCCGATCCTCGAAGTGCATCTCTCCAACATCCATCGCCGCGAGGAGTTCCGGCACCACTCCTATGTCTCGCGCGTGGCGAGCGGGGTCATCGCGGGCTTCGGCACGCAAGGCTATGTATTGGCGCTGCAACGCCTCGCCCATCTCGTCGGGAGCCGCGCGTCATGAGCATCACCCAGCCTCCTTCCTTCCTGATCGGCCTGATCGGCACTGGTATCCAGGCTTCCCGCACCCCCGCGATGCACGAGCGGGAGGGCGACGCGCAGGGTTTGCGCTACCTTTACAAGCTCATCGATTTGGAGCGCCTTCGGCTCGGTGTCGAGGCGCTGCCCGAACTGCTCGTGGCGGCCGAGCGGATGGGCTTCAATGGGTTGAACATCACGCATCCGTGCAAGCAGGCGATTATTCCGTTGCTGGATGAGCTGTCGGAGGACGCGCGCGCGCTCGACGCCGTCAACACGGTCGTGCTGCGCGAGGGGCGCCGGATCGGCCATAACACGGATTGGCGCGGCTTCGCCGAGAGCTTCCGGCGCGGGATGCCGGGCGTCCCGCTTTCCCGGGTCGTGCAGCTCGGCGCCGGCGGCGCCGGTTCGGCGGTTGCCTACGCGGCGATGACGCTTGGCGTCGGGCAGCTTATCATCATCGACGTGGACGCGGCGCGCGCCCGCGCCGTTGCCGACAGAGTGTGCGCCGGCTTCGGCGCCGGCCGCGCGGTGGCGGGCAGTGACATCGCGGCCGCAATGGCAGTGGCGGACGGGCTTATCAACACGACGCCGGTCGGCATGGACAAGTATCCCGGCCTGCCGCTGCCCCCCGCATTGCTGCGCCCGGATCTGTGGGTTGCCGAGATCATCTACTTTCCGATCGAGACCGCGCTGCTGCGCGCCGCCAGGGATCTCGG
Organism: Acetobacteraceae bacterium; assembly: GCA_035252035.1. Lineage (GTDB taxonomy): Bacteria > Pseudomonadota > Alphaproteobacteria > Acetobacterales > Acetobacteraceae > DATFDN01. The sequence goes on from DATFDN010000364.1 coordinate 24,088, forward strand.
CTGCCGCACCCTCGATGGCGGCGGGATGGCGGTGTTCCAGGCGGCCGAAGCCTTCCGCCTGTTCACCGGCGTGACCCCCGATGCCGAGCGGATGCTCCGACATTTCGCGGCGGGCTAGCAGGCTCTCAGGCGAGCACCTTCAGCGCGGCCAGCAGCGCCGCCGGATGATACTGGCCCTGATAGACGGGCGGCGGGGCGGGACCGCGCCGGAGCAGGCGATGAACCGCCTCCCATGCCGTGCGGGCGGAGTATTCGATGGTGAACACCACATCCTGCGGAACTTCCACGTACTGGCCGAGGAAGCCGAGATTCGTCGCCCCTTCGGGAACCACCCGAGGCCGGTCGCTGCGCCGGCGCACCAGCCAGACGTTGTTCACATAGGGCAGGTCGCAGGGAATGCAGATTGACGACGCCATGATAGCGTCCAACTGCCGGTCGAACCGCAATTGCCGCAGCACCTCTTCCAGGATTTCCGCACCGGTGCAGGCATCGGCCGGCTTCTTGATGAAGTCGCCATCGCGGCGCGGATATAGCAGATAGCCCCACCACAGCGTCGTCCCGGAAGGCTGGGCGATGACCTCCGGCTGGTGGAAGATCGTCACCGTCACCAGCCAGCTCGAATCCTTCAGCGTCACGAGCCCGCCGGTCCCCGGCGCGCTGCCCGTCAGCGCCGTCATCTGTTCGATGAACTCAGTCCCGGTCGTGGTGACAGTGAAGGTCAACCACTGCGTGTCGGGCACATGGGCGGCACCGAAGAACACGTCGGGATTGCCGAAATCCGTGCGCCCCTGCGCCAGACGCTCCCACAGCTTCCACGGCCGCCCGCTGCGTCGCGGCCGCGGCGCCTCCGCCATCGAGCCCACCGAGAGATCGGCGAGTTGCGATCCAAGCGTCACCAGCACGACATCCTCCGGCGCGACGGCGACGGAGGTGCCCGCGCCGTCGCGTTCGTAGTCGAGCCGGTTGACGGTGATGCGGCCGGGCAAGGGCGCCAAGCCGATGTCGCTGACGAAAGCGCCGGTCAGGAAGTTCACGCCGCGCGGGCGCAGCCACGCCACCATCGGTTCGATGATCGCCTCCTGCTGATTGAAGCGCGTGCGCAGGATGCGCGACATGTCCGACAGGTACGGCAGCAACTGCAAGAAGCGGTTCATGTAGCGCCGCATCTCTATCGCGCTGGACTGCGGGAGCGATCCCATGATCGTCGTCCAGAGCAGCCAGAATTCGGTGGCGAAGAAGCCGGGCCGGAAGAATTCGTCGATGCGCCGCCCGTTCAGCAATGCCTCGGGCGTCAGCGCGAGCCGCACGAGGTCGAGCCGGTCGCGGACGCTCAGGCCGAAATGCGGGCTATGCACGATGCGGCCTTCGCGGTCGATAATGTGCGCCCGGTCGTGGAATGGATGGCGTGCGTTGAAGGCGAAGAAGTCGTCGGTGACGGAAATCGCCGGATCGGCCGCCGAGGGGATCGCCGCGAGCAGCTCGTTCGTGCAGCGGAACTCCGCATCAAACACTGCGCCGCTCGGCAGGATGTAGCCGCTCGCCGCGCTGCCGGCCAGCAAGAACACGCCGCCCAGTTGGTCGCCCGCGTCGTAGATCGTGATGTCCTGGCCGGACATCCCCGCGTTGCGGATGAGGTACGCGGCGGCGGCCAGTCCGCCGAAGCCGCCGCCGACGATATGCGCCTTCATCTGCCCCCTCCCCCTTTGCTCGGGGCCGCCGTGATCCGGCACGGCCCAGCCTAGATCACATGGGCCGGGCGGAGCGTGCAGGTGTGGGCGCATTCCCGTGTCTCAAGCTGGATGGTGGCATGGTTGATGCCGAACCGCGCGCGTGCCTCTTCTGGAACGCGGGCGAGAAGCATCGCGTCGCGCCCCGTGTCGTCGCGCACCAGATGCACGGTTAGCGCCGTTTCCGTCGTGGACAAGCCCCAGATATGCAGGTCATGCACCTCGCTCACGCCAGGCAAGGCGCGCAGCCACGCCGCGACCGCCTCGGGGTCGATGCCTTCGGGAACCGCATCCAGCGAGAGGCTGACCGATTCCCGGAGCAACCCCCAGGTGCCGGCGACGATGATCCCCGCCACGACCAGGCTCACCGCCGCATCCACCCGATTCCAGCCGGTCAGCGCGATCACCACGCCGGCCACCGCGACCCCAGCGGTGAGGCCGGCATCGGCGACCATATGCGCGAATGCCGCCCGTAGGTTGAGATCCTTCTCGCGTCCCGCGGCGAGCAGCCAGGCGGAAAAGCCGTTGACGGCGATGCCGGCGAGCGACACCGCCATGATCACGAAACCCTCGGTTGGGACTGGATTGGCCAGCCGCCGCGCGGCCTCTAGGGCGATGGCGCCTGTCATCACCAGCAGGATCACCGCGTTGGCGAGCGCCGAGAGGATCGAGGCACGCCGCATCCCATAGGTGAATTGCGCCGTTGGACGCCGCGAGCCAAGCCAGACCGCGATCCAGCCGCCCAACAGCCCGATCACGTCTCCCAGATTGTGCCCGGCATCGGCGAGCAAGGCGGTGGAGTTAATGGCGACGCCAAACCCCGCCTCCGCCACCACGTAAGCGAGGTTGAGCACGGCCCCGACCGCGAACGCCTTGCTCGCCCCATCCGGCCCAGCGGACACATGAGTGGGCAAATGTCCGTGATGGTCGTGCGGCATGGCGTCTGCTCCCCGTGCGGGCCGCCACAACAAACCTAGGGGCGAACCCCGCTCGGCGCGGGGCGAGTCATCAGAACCCTTCGCGCTCCAGCCGCTTGCGCTCTAGCTTGCGGGCGCGGCGCACCGCTTCGGCCGCCTCCCGCGCGCGGCGCTCCGACGGTTTCTCGTAATGCCGGCGGAGCTTCATCTCGCGGAACACCCCCTCCCGCTGCATCTTCTTCTTGAGGGCTTTCAGAGCCTGATCGACGTTGTTGTCGCGAACGAGAACCTGCACTTGGCCGCCTATTCCTTCATCATGCCGCCCCACGCCTGCCGGGGACGCGCCTTAGCACCCGCGCTTGGCGTCCAAGCCGGGCCGACAGCTAATACCACAACCGCCACCCTCGCGAAACCCGGATCGCCGCCCATATCGGGGCCAGCATGGCCCTTCTCAAGATCGCCCGGATGGGCAACCCGGTCCTGTTCCAGCGCTGCGAGCCGGTCCCAGACCCCGGCGCGCCGGAGATCAGGCGCCTGGTCGCGGACATGGTCGAGACGATGGAGGACGCCCCCGGCGTCGGCCTGGCGGCGCCGCAAGTGCATGTGCCGCTGCGCCTGTTCGTCTTCCGCATCCCCGGCGAGCGCGGCAGTGACGATCCGGAGGACGTGGTGGTTGGCAACTCCGTGCTGATCAACCCCGAGGTCACGCTGCTGTCCGAGGACCGGGTGCTGCGCTGGGAGGGCTGCCTCTCGATACCCGGACTGCGTGCCGCTGTCCCGCGCGCGCCGCGCGTGCGCTATCGCGGCGTCGATTGCGATGGGCGCGTCGTGGAACGCACCGTCTCGGGCTTCCACGCAGGGGTGATCCAGCACGAGTACGACCATTTGGACGGGATTCTCTACACCATGCGCCTGACCGATTTCCGGCTGTTCGGCTTCACAGAGGATTTGACGCGCGCCGTGGGTCAGGGGTCTGGCTGATGCGCGCGCCCGAGCGCAGCCCCGAGCGCGACGCGGCGATCGACGCGCTGCTGCCGAACGTGCCCTTCGATGGCTGGACCATGCGCGCGCTGCGCCAGGCCCTCGCCGCCTCCGGGCAGGAGCCCGAGGACGCCCCGCTCCTGTTTCCTGGCGGCGCGGCGGACATGATCGAGGCGTACTGCGACCTCGCCGATCGGCGCATGGAGGAGGAAGCGGCGCGGCTCGACATGGCTTTGCTGCGCGTGCCCGCGCGGGTGCGCGCCGTGATCGCGCTCCGCCTGCGCCAGAACCGCCCGCACAAGGAAGCGGTCCGCCGCGCGCTCGGCGTGCTCGCGCTGCCGGGCAATGGGCGCGTGGGCTTTGCCTGCACCGCGCGCACCGTTGATGCGATATGGCACGCGGCGGGGGACCGTTCGGCCGATTTCTCGTGGTACACGAAGCGCGCCACGCTCGCCGCCGTGTATTCGGCGACGCTGTTGTTCTGGGTGCGCGACACCAGCGAGGAGGACGCCGCGACCCTCGCCTTCCTCGATCGCCGGCTGGACGGCGTTGGCCGGATCGGGCGGGTGCGGCGCCGGATGGAGAGCATCGGCGCACGCTTCCGTCCGGCCGGGCTGCGCGGGGCCTGAGCGTCTATAGGTCGAGCCACCCGCGCATCACCGGCACGCAGTCACCGGCGATCGTCGCGCTCACCGGACCTTCGCCGGTCTTGCGCGCCGCCGCGATGATCCGGCTAGGCCGGCCCATCTCGATGCCTTGCTCGATGTCATATGTCAGGTCCACGTTCACCCCCGGAGCGAGCGAGGTGAGCAGTGCCGCGAGCGCCGCGTTGGCGCTGCCGGTGGCTGGATCTTCCGGTATGCCGCCCAGGGGCGCGAACATGCGTGTGCGCAAGCGCGTCGCGTCGCCGTCGCGGCGGGCGTAGAGGTGGAGCGAAAAGTCCCTCGCGGCGCCGGGGAACTGCGTGAGCGCCGCCCGGAATGCCCCGAGATCAGGTGCGGCGCGCGAGAGGCATTCGATGCCGGCTAGCTCCGCGATGACGAACGGCAAACCAACCGAGGCGACGAGCGGCGTGTGCGCGCGGGTTTCGATGTCGCCAGGGTCGAGACCGGCACAGGCGGCCACGACCTCGACCGGGATGGCGTCGCCGATCGTGAGCGATGTGGGCGCCGAGATGCGGGCTCCCCTGACCGCTTTCTCTGGCCCGCGCAGGAGGTGAACCCGCACGAGCCCGGCCAGCTCCTCGAAGGTGAGGTGTTCGGGGGGCCGGTCCATCCGCCGCCCGAGCACATAGCCCGTGCCGACGTTTGGATGGCCCGCGAAGGGCATTTCGCTCCGGGGCGTGAAGATCCGCACGCGCGCGTGGTGGCGCGGATCGTCGGGCGGCAGCACGAAGGTCGTTTCCGACAAGTTGAACTCCGCCGCGATGGCCTGCATCTGCGCCTCGGTCAGTCCGCGCGCGTCGGGGAACACCGCAAGCGGGTTGCCGCCGAACCGGCGGTCGGTGAACACATCGACCGTGACGAACTCATGCTCTGGCATAGCGTCTCCTCCCCCCCCGCTGGCCGGAAGCCGGCACTCCCTCTATCCTTATCGGAACTCAGGAGGGAGCCCACGCCATGCTCAATCCCACCAGCCCGCTGCCGCTGAAAGATCCCACGCTGTTCCGGCAGGCCAACTGCATCGACGGCAAATGGGTGCAGGCCGACAGCGGCAAGACCCTGACCGTCGTGAACCCCGCCACCGGCGAGGCCGTGGGCGAGGTGCCCGCCATGGGTGCCGAGGAGACGCGGCGGGCGATCGAGGCCGCCTCGCGCGCCTATCCGGCGTGGCGGTCCATGCTGGCCAAGGAACGCGGCGCGATCCTGCGCAAGTTGTCGGATCTGATGCTCGCCAACACCGATGATCTCGCGATCATCATGACGGCGGAGCAGGGCAAGCCGCTGGCCGAGAGCAAGGGCGAGATCGCCTACGCCGCGAGCTTCATCGACTGGTTCGCCGAGGAGGGAAAGCGCGTCTACGGCGATACTATTCCGCAGAACGCGAAGGGGCGGCGCATCCTGGTGCAGAAGGAGCCGATCGGCGTCTTCGCCGCGATCACGCCTTGGAACTTCCCGTCCGCGATGATCACCCGCAAGGCGGGGCCGGGCTGGGCGGCCGGCTGCACCGGCGTGATCCGCCCGGCGAGCCAGACGCCGTTCTCCGCCCTCGCGCTCGCGGTGCTGGCCGAGCGCGCCGGGATGCCGCATGGCGTGTGCAACGTCATCACCGGCCCCTCGGGCGAGGTTGGGCGCGAGCTGACCTCGAACCCGACCGTGCGCAAGCTGTCCTTCACCGGCTCCACCGAGGTTGGCGCCAAGCTGCTCGCCCAGTGCGCGCCGACCATCAAGAAGACCAGCATGGAGCTGGGCGGCAACGCGCCGTTCATCGTGTTCGATGACGCCGATCTCGACGCGGCGGTGCAGGGCGCGCTTGCCAGCAAGTATCGCAACACCGGCCAGACCTGCGTCTGCTCCAATCGTATCTTGGTGCAAGACGGCGTGTACGATGCGTTCGCGCAAAAGTTCAAGGCCGCGATCGAGGCGATGAAGGTGGGCAACGGCATGGAGCCGGGCGTTACGCAAGGCCCGCTCATCAACGCTCAGGGCGTGGAGAAGGTAGAGGCGCACATCGCCGACGCCACCAAGCGCGGCGCCAAGGTGCTCACCGGCGGCAAGCGCCACAAGCTGGGCGGCAATTTCTTCGAGCCCACGCTGCTCGCCGACGTGCCGCCTGACGCCGTGATCTTCCACGAGGAGACGTTCGGCCCGGTGGCGCCGCTGTTCCGCTTCAAGACCGAGGAGGAGGCGATCCGGCTCGCCAACGACAGCGAGTTCGGGCTGGCGGCGTATTTCTACGCCCGCGATGTCGGCCGGGTCTTCCGCGTGGCGGAGGCGCTGGAATGCGGGCTGGTCGGCATCAACGAAGGGATCATCTCGACCGCCGAGGCGCCGTTCGGAGGGATGAAGTTCTCCGGCCTCGGGCGCGAGGGATCGAAATACGGGATCGAGGAATACTTGGAGATCAAATACTTGGCGATTGGGGGGATCGGGACGTAGCACCTGCCCTTATTCGTCATGGCCGGGCTTGGCCCGGCCACCCACGTCTTGAGTGGCCGCCAGCAAAGACGTGGGTGCCCCGGCCCAAGGCCGGGCATGACGATGGCTGGTGCGGACGGCGGGACTTGAACCCGCACTCTCGTTGGAGAAGCAGATTTTCGTACCACTTCGGCTTTCGCCGCGGCCTGCGCGGGCCTTCGTGGTCTGGACTGTCCCTTCGCCATAGCATTCACGCCGTAGGCGCCGCCCGTCCAGTCTCTACACCTTCCCCCGAAACAGGGGCTTGGCTCGGGATCGGCAGCGGCTCGCGCCGGTGAGCTTTCCCCGAATTTGAGCGGTTCTACGCCCGGCGTTTCCGCCGGGGCACTCCGATGAAGTCTGCTGCGTCTACCGATTCCGCCACGTCCGCCTTGCCTCAGCCTTGCCCCAGCGTGCGCGCGATGTCCAGCGCCCGCCGCAGCAGCGTCTCGTTGGCCTCCGGCGTGTGAAAGGCGCTGTGCGCCGAGAGGGTGACGTTCTCCAGCGTGGTCAGGACGTGGCCTTGGGGCAGCGGCTCCTCGGCGAACACATCCAGCGCGGCGTGGCGCAGCCGGCCGGCGCGCAGCGCCGCGATCATGGCCTCCTCATCGACCAGCGCGCCGCGCGCGGTGTTCACCAGGATCGCGCCCGGCCGCATCTTCGCCAGGCGTTCGGCCGAGAGGAAGCCGCGCGTCTCGTCGGTCAGCAACAGATGCAACGAGACCACATCGCTCCGCGCCAGCAATTCATCGATCGCGACGAAGGCCACGCCGGGCGCCGATTTCGGCGTGCGGTTCCACGCCAGCACCCGCATCCCCATCCCGCCCGCGAGCCGGGCAACCTCGGCGCCGATCCCGCCAAAGCCGATCAGGCCGATCGTCTTGCCGGTGAGCTGTGACCCCTCGGTGCGGACCCAGGCGCCGGCGCGCATCTTCCGGTCCATGCGTGCGATGCCGCGCGCCGCCGCCCACATCAGCGCGATGCTGTGCTCGGCCACGGCGGTGTCGCCATAGCCCTTGATGATATGCACGGTGATGCCGAGCGCGGCCAACTCCTCGGGGTTCATGTAGCTGCGCGCGCCGGTGCCGAGGAAGATGATGTGGCGCAGGCCAGGGCAGGCGCGCATCTGCGCCGTGGGCATCTGGCTGTGGTCGTCCAGCACGAAATCGTAGCCGGCGAGCAGGCCCGGCAGCTCCTCGGGCACGACATCCGCCTGTTCGTTCACGTCCACGGGCGGATCGTCGGGCCTTGCGACGCGGCGGAACATCTCGCCCAAGTCATCGACCGCGTCCAGAAATAGACCCTTCATGCCCACCCACCTTGAAGCCGCGCTCCGCCTATCCTGATCGGCCGCGCCGCTTGGGGCAACGTAGGACTTTCGAAACGCCCCCTGGATCGGCCAAAGTGCGGCCATGCCGCGCGTGCCCGCGTCCTCTCCGCCCCATCCCATTTCGGCGCGTGCGCGAGGCGGCGAGCGGCCCGCGGCCCGCCCGGCGCGGCGCTGGCCGAAAGTGCTGCGCCTGCTCCTGATCGGCGCGATCTGGGCGGTACTGGTCCTCGCCGTCCTTCTGCTCTGGTTCGCGCGCGACCTGCCGCGCCCGGAGACGGCGCTCGATCCCGCCCGCCGGCCCAGCCTGACCCTTGAGGACTCGACGGGCCGGATCTTCGCGAGCTTCGGCGACGTGGTGGGCGAGACGGTGCGGCTGCGCGACCTGCCGCGTTACGTCCCCGCCGCGGCGTTGGCGATCGAGGACCGGCGCTTCTGGCGCGAGCCGGGGATCGATCCCATCGGCATGGCCCGCGCCGCGACCACCAACGTCCTGCACGGCCGCATCGTCCAGGGCGGCTCCACCATCACCCAGCAAGTCGCCAAGAACCTGTTCCTGAGCAACACAAGGACACTCCGGCGCAAGGTGCAGGAGCTGATGCTGACGGTCTGGCTGGCCCGGCATTTCACCCGCCAGCAAGTGCTGGAGATCTGGCTCAACCGGGTCTATTTCGGCTCCGGCGCGTTCGGCATCGACGCCGCCGCCCGGCTTTACTTCGGCGTGCCGGCGCGGCGGCTCACGCTCTGGCAGACGGCGGTGCTGGTCGGACTGCCCCGCGCCCCCTCACGCTTCAATCCGCGCGTCGATCCCGATGCGGCGGCGGCGCGGGCGCGGCAGGTGCTGGCGGCGATGGTCGCGACCGGCGATCTGACCCAGGCGCAAGCCGAGGAGGCTGCCCGGCAGATCCGCTTTCCCAGCGGGCGCGTGACGGAGGCGGGCTGGTTCGCGGACTGGGCGACGGCGCAGGCCGAGGCGGCGCTCCCGCAAGGCGAGGACGCAACCGTGCGCACCACGCTCGATCCGGCGGCGCAGAGCCTCGCCGAGCAGCGTCTGGCGGCGATGCTGGACGGGCCGGGCGCCGCGCATCACGTGAGCGAGGGCGCCGTCGTCATCCTGGACGCGGCGACGGGCGCCGTGCGCGCGATGGTGGGCGGGCGCGACTACCGGGACTCGCCGTTCAACCGCGCGACGCTGGCCCGCCGCCAGCCGGGCTCGGCCTTCAAGCCCTTCATCTGGCTCGCCGCGCTGGAGCATGGCGTCCATCCTGACGATCCCGTGCTGGACGCGCCCATTCGCCTGGGCGGCTGGAGCCCGCAGAATTTCGACCGCCGGTACCTTGGCCAGATCTCGGTCGAGGAGGCGCTGGCGCAATCGGCCAACACCGCCGCGGTGCGCCTCCTGCTGACGGCGGGCGGGGCGCGGGCGGTCGCGCGAGTCGCGGCGCGGCTCGGCGTCGCCGACCGCCTGCCT
>DATFDN010000365.1:0-3097 GCA_035252035.1 Acetobacteraceae bacterium
ATGACGGTCGCCGCCATCCTCCGGCACAAGGGCCGGGAGGTCTTCACCGTTCACCCCTCGGCCACGGTCGCGGAGGTGGCCGACGTGCTCATGCGGAAGGGCATCGGCGCGGTCCTGGTCGTGGACGAGGCCAGGCAGCTCTTGGGCATCGTCAGCGAGCGCGACATCGTCCGCAGCCTCGACGCGAACGGCGCGGCGACGCTCGAGATGACGGCGGGGCAGTTGATGACCCGGCCGCTGCACACCGCCTCGCCCCAGACCACGATCATCGAGGCGATGCGAAAGATGACCGCCGGGCGGTTCCGCCACGTGCCGGTGCTGGAAAACGGCGAGCTGGTCGGCCTGGTGAGCATCGGCGACGTGGTCAAGGCCCGGATCATGGAGCAGGAGGAAGAGGTGGACAGCCTCAAGGCGTACATCGCCGGAGCGGCGTAGGGCTCAGCCTTCACGGATCATCGCCCGGCGGCGTCGCCGAGCCCTCGCCGAGCGGGCGGGTCATCAGCACGCTGTCTACCCAGCGCCCATGTTTCCAGCCGACCGCCGGCAGCAGGCCGGCGTGGCGGAATCCGCAGGCGCGGTGCAGGCCGATCGAGGGAGCGTTGCCGCTGTCGCCGATCACGGCCACCATCTGCCGCAGGCCGCGCGCCTCGCACCGGCGGAGCAGCTCGCCCAGCAGCGCGCGCCCGATCCCGCCTCGCCCGGCGTCCGGGGCCACGTAGACGCTGTCCTCGGCGGCGAAGCGGTAGGCCGGGCGGGCGCGGTAGGCGCTCGCATAGGCGTAAGCCAGCACCCGGCCGCCCGGACCGTCGTCGGCCACGAGAAAGGGATAGGAGCCCGCCAGGATCGCGGCGCGGCGCCGTCCCATCTCGGCCGCATCGGGAGGGTCCAGTTCGAAGCTGGCCAGGCCGTGCAGCACCCAATGGCCGTAGATGGCGGCGAGGGCAGGCACGTCCCCCTCGCGGCTGTCGCGGATCACCATGCCGAGGGCGCTTCGCTGATTGCAAGGAAGGAACGTGCCGGTTGCATACGGGAAAAGGCTTGATTGCCAAATACGCGGTCCATTCTTGCGCCAGCGCAGGCATTGTGCAATCTGGTCTTCACGAGGTTTTCACAGGCGAGGGGAGACGTCCGGGGGTGTCCGATATCATCCTGGAGACGACCGGACTCACGCGCGAATTCAGCGGTTTCATCGCCGTTGACGACGTGTCGCTGCAAGTCCGCGCGGGCGACATCCACGCCCTGATCGGCCCCAACGGGGCCGGCAAGACCACTTGTTTCAACCTGCTCACGAAGTTCCTGCAACCGACCCGCGGGCGTATCGTGTTCAAGGGCCACGACATCACCCGGCTCAAGCCGGCGCAGATCGCGCGGCTCGGCCTGGTGCGCAGCTTCCAGATCTCGGCGGTGTTCCCGAAGCTGACGGCGCTTGAGAATGTCCGCCTCGCCCTGCAACGGGCGCGGGGCAACTCCTTCGACTTCTGGCGCTCGGAGGAGGCGCTGCACAGCTTCGACCATCGGGCGCACGGGCTGCTGCACGACGTGGGGCTCGACGAGTTCGTCGATGTCACCGCCGGCCAGCTCGCCTACGGCCAGAAGCGCGCCCTGGAGATCGCCACGACGCTTGCCCTTGATCCGGAGATGCTGCTGCTCGACGAGCCCACGGCGGGCATGACCCACGCCGACGTGGATCGGGTGGTCGAGCTCATCTCGCGGGTCCGCGCCGGGCGGACCATCCTGATGGTCGAGCACAACCTCTCCGTCGTGCAGGGTTTGTGCGACCGCATCACCGTGCTGACCCGTGGCCGGGTGCTGGCCGAGGGCGATTACGCCACGGTCTCGCGCAACCCCGAGGTGGTCGCCGCCTATCTGGGCTCCGAGGCGCCGGAGGTCGTTCATGCTTGAGGTTCGCGACCTGAACGCCTGGTACGGCGAGAGCCATATCCTGCACGGAATGGAGTTCGACGTGCGGGAGGGCGAGGTGGTTACGCTGCTCGGCCGCAACGGCGCGGGCAAGACCACCACGATGAAGGCGATCATGGGGCTGGTCCCTCGCCGCGAGGGCGCGGTCCGGTTTCGCGGGCGCGACCTGGTTGGCGCCTCCTCCGAGCGGATCGCGCGCGCGGGCATCGCGCTGTGCCCCGAGGAGCGGGGCATCTTCGGCTCGCTCACCGTGACCGAGAACCTGATGCTGCCCCCTGTGGTGGCGCCGGGCGGGCTTGATGTCCCGACCATCTATGAGCTGTTCCCCAACCTCAAGGAGCGGGCGCGCACGGCGCAAGGGACCAAGCTCTCGGGGGGCGAGCAGCAGATGCTCGCCATCGCGCGCATCCTGCGCACCGGGGCCAAGCTGCTGCTGCTCGACGAGCCGACCGAGGGGCTGGCGCCGGTGATCGTCCAGCAGATCGGCCGCACCATCCGCGAGATCAAGAATCGCGGCTTCACCGTGCTGCTGGTCGAGCAGAATTTCCGCTTCGCGCAGACCGTCGCCGACCGGCACTATGTCGTGGAGCACGGCCGGGTGATCGACATGATCCCGAACCACCGGCTGGAGGCCAGCATGGACAAGCTGCACGAGTACTTGGGTGTTTGATGGTCGAAGCGTCTTGAGGGCCACCCGATGCACATGATCCTCGGCGTTCCCGCGCCGCTCCTGTTCGGCCAGCTCCTGCTCGGCCTCATCAACGGCGCCTTCTACGCCATGCTCGCGCTCGGCCTCTCGGTCATCTTCGGGATGCTGAACATCATCAACTTCGCCCACGGCGCCCTGTTCATGATGGGCGCCTTCGCGTCGTGGATGCTGTTGAACTACGTCGGCATCGGCTACTTCCCGTCGCTGATCCTCTCGCCGCTCATCATCGGCGCGTTCGGCATCGTCCTGGAGCGCACGCTCATCAGCCGGCTCTACAACCTGGACCACCTCTATGGGCTGTTGCTGACCTTCGGCCTGGCGCTGGTGATCGAGGGGTTGTTCCGCAACTACTACGGCAGCTCCGGGATGCCCTACGAGATCCCGTCGGTGCTGCAAGGCGCGAAGAACCTCGGGTTCATGTTCATGCCGATCTACCGCGGCTGGGTGGTCTTGGTGGCGCTGGTGGTG
>DATFDN010000366.1:0-12632 GCA_035252035.1 Acetobacteraceae bacterium
CAATGTCAATAAAACCAGACTTGTCGACATACGAAGATTTCCAAAGCAGGGTTTCCGACGACTGCCTGCTCAACGGAGCCTACAGGACCGGCATTATAGGGTGGGAGGCGCACAAGATGCTCTCCCACGCCAAAGAGGCACGGCACATATTCTATGGCCACCCCAAGAGCGCCGACCCCTCGCCTTTTGTGGTGCTGTCCGTGGTGGAGAACTGCGTCAAGTATGTCCTTGCGGAGCCGTACCCGAGTGAGATCGTCGACCTAGATGAGTACCTAGTCCTTTGACCGTCTGAACAGTGGTTTTCTCAACCATGGCCGGATGGGTTTGGATTGATCTGGTGAACCTTAACGGCGGCGATAGCCGAACAGCTTTCGTGCCTTGCGGCGGGTAAATCGCCACTGGATCGTGCGCCGCTGGCGATTAGCTCGGCGCTTCCAGGCGGTCGTCTCGCGCCGGAGCACGGACAGAGTTGGGAGGCGGCGCCTGCCGATGCACTCGCGGACCAGCAAGCCGATGGCGATTTCCGCCTGGTTCAGCCAGCTGGCGTGCTTGGGCGTGTAGTGGACGCTCAGCCGGTCCCACAGGCGGCCACCCAGCTCCTCGCCATAGGTGCTGGTCAGCGACGTGCGGGTATGAGTGTTCAGGTTGTCCATCACGAGATGGATCGTGTTCGCCCTCGGGTAATGGTCGACAAGGGCGCGGATCACCTTGGCGAACGCCGCCCCGGTGCGGTTGGGGGTGGCCCGCACCAGGTGCCATCCGGCTTTGGGCTCGACGGCGCAGAACAGATTGGCCGTGCCATGGCGCTGGTATTCATAGTCATACCGGGCAGGCTTGCCCGGCCGGGCTGGGATAGGTGGTCTGGTCTCGGCGATCAGCTGCACCGGGCGCTCATCGAGGCAGACCACCGGCTCGTCTGCCCGCAAGGGCTGCTCATAGGTGGCCAGCACCTCCTCCATCCGGGCGATGTAGTCCGCTCCGATGGCGCCGACGCACCACATTTTTTTCCCGCCACGGCTTGAGATCATGCTGCTTCAGCAGCACCCGGACGGTCTCCCGGCCGATGCTGGCGGCAAGGCGGCGCTTCATCGCCTCCTCAGTGATCAGCCGCACACTCCAGCGGGCCCGGCCCTCGGGGGGCGGGCCGCAGACCATGGCCACAATACGCTGCGCCTGCCCAGGGCTGAGCGCCGGTTGGTGACCTGGCCGGGGCTTTTCATGCAGCGCTCGGTCAAGCCCCTCGCCGAGATAGCGCCAGCCGACGTCGCGCACCATCTGCGGGCTCACTCCGACGGCGTCGGCGATCTGCGGCGGACCCGCTCCCTGATCCAACAGACGCAGCACCTGCGCCCGCCTGATTACCCGCACCGGCTCGATGCCGCCCCGCAGCATCGCCGCGATTCGGCGCCGATCGGTCGCCTTTAGGCGCACCACCAGCCGCCGCTTCGTGCCGCCCTTCCGCATCCCGCCAGAGCAGCACAAGCTCGCCAGCCGCCAAAACCATTCATCACGTGGTCAGAGGACTAGTGGCCGGCGCGGCCGCGCGCCGGCCACTGCGAGCTGCGCAATGCTTGCCCAGGACGGCGCGCGAGTTTCCATAATATCCCTTCTGCGGCTTTGATCCGCCGCCCTGCTGATTGCTTCGACCTAGGCGTCTGTGTGAGCTGTGGGTTCCGAACGGCTGTCGAGGACGCATGGCTCCTATCTCCCGCCTAAGATCCTACTCCGGGCCTGCAATTTTCAGCTACGGCTTCAGACCGTTCTTTCTGGTGGGCGCGATCTACGCGGGCCTCGCCGTCCTGATTTGGCTTCCGGTCTTCTTCGGTGAAGTGCGCCTTCCGGCTGCCTTCTCGGCGGCGGACTGGCACATCCATGAAATGCTGTACGGTTACCTGCCCGCGGTCATCACTGGGTTTTTACTGACCGCGATCCCAAACTGGACTGGGCGGCTTCCCATTCAGGGTAGCCCACTGGCCGTGCTGGCCACGGTGTGGGCGGCTGGACGATTGGCGGTCCTGCTCTCGTCCTTGTTGGGGCCGCTTGCCGCGGGCGCGATCGACCTGATGTTTCTTCTGCTCATCGCGGCGGCCGCGGCTCGAGAGGTGATCGCCGGACGCAACTGGCGGAACCTGCCGCCGGTCGGCATTTTGATCTTGCTTCTGGGCGGGAACGCGGCCTTCCACTTGGAGGCGTGTGAGAAGGGAACAGCGGAAGTTGGAACCCGTCTCGGCATCGCCGCCGCGATCGCGCTCGTCTCCCTGATAGGCGGCCGGGTCATTCCGAGCTTCACGCGCAACTGGCTCGCGCGTGAGAATCCCGGGCGCTTGCCGGTTCCATTCAAGCCCTACGACGTGGGCTCCCTTGCCGTATCCACGCTCGCGCTTCTCCTGTGGGTCGCCGGTCCCGACTGGTCCGGCACCGCTTTGGCAATGTTCACCGCGGGGGCGGCGCACACCATCCGGCTGGCTCGCTGGGCCGGTGACAGGACGTTTGGGGATCGCCTCGTGCTTATCCTGCACATCGGCTACGCTTTCGTGCCCATCGGCTTCATCCTCCTCGGCGCGGCGATCCTCTTTCCCCAAGATGTGCCGGTCGGCGCGGGCATTCACGCCTGGACCGTCGGCGCGATCGGCGTCATGACCTTGGCCATCATGACCCGGGCCAGTCTCGGCCACACCGGGCACCGGCTCCATGCCGGGCCGCTGACGCAGGCAATTTACGCGGCCGTCCTGGTGGCTTCCCTGGCGCGCGTCTATGCCGCGTTTCGGCCGGATCTCGCGGCTATCCTGCTGCCGCTCGCCGCCAGCGCGTGGATAGGGGCGTTCTGGGCTTTCGCCCTCGGCTATGGTCCCCTGCTCATTCGGCCACGCGAAAACCCCCGCTAGGGACCACAGAATCCGACTCTGGCGTGGACCAGGGGCGCCGCATGTCACCAAAGCCGCCGCGAGGTGCGGGATGACCGGATCGGACGTACGCGAACTCCTGTCCAGGAGCCCCCTTTTCCAGGGATCGACGGAAGCCCTGATCGACGAGGTGTTGCGTGCCGTCAACCTCCGAATCGTCCCCGCAAGAGCCACGCTGTTTCATCAGGGCGATCCCGCGCGCGAGCTGATCGTGCTGGGAAAGGGCATCGTGAGAGCCTGGCAGATGGGCGGGAGCGGCGATGCGCTGACCATCCGCATCATGGGGCTCGGCGACATCATTGGCGTCGTCCCGGCGCTTCGGCAAACCCCGTACCCAATCACCGCCACCGCCATCACCGACTGCGTCCTCCTCTCCTGGCCGAGCTCCTGGATTTTGGGCCTGATGGAACGCTACCCCACGATCAGGGCCAACGCCCTGGACTTCGTCGGCCGCCGGACCGAGGAGCTGGTGAACCGCTTGCGCGAAACCGCGACCGAACGAGTCGATCAACGGATCGCCCGAGCCTTGCTGCGCCTTGTCGATCAAACCGGACACGCGTCCGCCGGAGGAGGCGAGCTTGGATACAAGCTGTCCCGGCAGGACATTGCCGAGATTGTTGGCACGGATCTCTACAGCGTGAGCCGCATTCTACGCGGCTGGGCCGATCGCGGCCTCGTTTCCGCGAGCCGGCTCCGCGTCGCCGTGCTGGACCGGCCCGGAATGGAGCGAATCGCCCGTGGGGACGCCTAATCACGACTGCGATACCTAGCCAGTTTCAGCGCCTGCCGCACCGACTGTTTGAGTTAACGCAAAGAGCGAGCGGCGCCGTTGCGCCAAAAGGCCCCGCCAAGTGGGAAGGGGCCTAACCCTTGAGCCAGTTCATCGATCGCCTTCTATTCTTCCAGAAGTACAAAGGCACTTTTGCGAACGGTCACGGCGTCATCACCGACGAGAACCGGGCCTGGGAGGACAATTACCGCTCCCGTTGGCAAACCGAGAAGGTTGTTCGCTCCACTCACGGCGTGAATTGCACTGGCAGTTGTAGTTGGAAGATCTATGTCAAGAACGGCCTGGTCACCTGGGAGACCCAGCAGACCGACTATCCCCGGACCCGCCCGGACCTGCCGAACCACGAGCCGCGCGGCTGCCCCAGGGGCGCGAGCTATTCGTGGTACCTCTACAGCAGCAACCGCATCAAGTATCCGCTGGTCCGCGGACGCCTGCTGGCGCTGTGGCGCGAGGCGCGCAAGACTCTGCCGCCCGTGGAGGCGTGGGCGTCGCTTCAGGAGGATCGCGCCAAGCGCCTTGAGTACCAGCGCGTCCGGGGGCTCGGCGGCTTCGTTCGGGTGGATTGGGACGAGATCAACGAGCTGATCGCGGCAGCCAACATCCACACGATCAAGCGCTGGGGGCCGGACCGCGTCGCGGGGTTCTCGCCGATCCCCGCGATGTCGATGATTAGCTACGCCGCGGGCACGCGCTATCTCAGCCTGATCGGCGGCACGTGCCTTTCGTTCTACGATTGGTACTGCGACCTCCCGCCCTCCTCGCCGCAAACCTTTGGCGAGCAGACCGACGTGCCCGAGAGCGCCGACTGGTACAACGCGAGCTTCTTGGTCCTATGGGGATCGAACGTCTCGCTAACCCGGACCCCGGACGCGCATTTCTACACCGAGGCCCGCTATCGCGGCACGAAAAGCGTGGTGATCGCGCCAGACTTCATCGAGGTGGCGCGCTTCGCCGACCTGTGGCTCCACCCCAAGCAGGGCACCGACGCCGCCCTGGCGCTCGCCATGGGTCACGTCATCCTGAAGGAGTTCTTCCTCGACCGGCAGGTCGCGTACTTCCGGGACTACGTGCGGCGCTACTCCGACCTGCCGTTCCTGGTGATGCTGGAGCGCCAGGGCGAGAACCTGGTGGCCGGACGCCTGGCGCGCGCCGCCGACTTCGCCGACGCGCTGGGCCAGGCAAACAACCCCGACTGGAAGCCGGTCGTGGTGGACGAGGCGAGCGGCGAGGTGGTCGCGCCGCTGGGCACGGCGGGCTTCCGCTGGGGCGAGACCGGCAAGTGGAACCTCGAACCGCGCGACGCCCGCGACGGCCGCGAGATTTCGCCACGCCTGTCGCTGCTCGAGGCGGGCGGAACGGTCGCGATGGTGGTGTTCCCGTACTTCGGGGGCGCTGGGCGCTTCGGACTGACAGACCACCCTCCGGTGCTGCGCCGCGCCGTGCCGGCGCGCACCCTCACTCTAAAGGACGGGCGAGAGGCGCAAGTCGCGACAGTGTTCGATCTCATGCTCGCCAGCTACGGCCTGGACCGGGGACTGGGCGGAGAGGTGGCGCGAAGCTACGACGACGACACGCCCTGCACGCCCGCGTGGCAGGAGCGCATCACTGGCGTGCCGCGTGACCGGTGCATCGCGGTGGCGCGCGGGTTCGCGGCGAACGCCGAGAAGACCCGCGGGCGCTCCATGGTCATCGTCGGCGCTGGCCTGAACCATTGGTACAACATGGACATGTCGTACCGCGCCATCATCGCGATGCTCGTGATGTGCGGCTGTGTCGGCCAATCGGGCGGCGGCTGGGCGCATTACGTGGGGCAGGAGAAGCTGCGGCCCCAAGCCGGATGGCTGCCCGTCGCCTTCGCGTCCGACTGGGCGCGGCCGCCCCGGCAAATGAACGGCACCAGCTACTTCTACGCCCACACCGATCAGTGGCGGTATGAGCGACTCACGTTGCGCGAGCTGATCTCGCCGCTCGCCGACCCGGCGCGCTGGTCGGGAACCTTGATCGACTGCAACGTGCGCGCGGAACGCATGGGCTGGCTGCCGAGCTCGCCGCAACTCGCGCGCAACCCGCTGGCCGTGGCGCGGGAGGCGCGGGCGTCCGGGCGGGAGCCGGCGGCCCACGTCGCCGAGGCGCTCAAATCCGGCGATCTGCGGATGGCCTGCGAAGACCCGGACGCGCCGGAGAGCTGGCCCCGCAACCTGTTCGTCTGGCGCTCCAACCTGCTCGGCGCCAGCGGCAAGGGGCACGAGTACTTCCTCAAGCACCTGCTCGGCGCGCGCAACAACGTGCTGAACGCGCAGAGCGACCAGCGCCCCGAGGAGGTGGTGCGCCGCGACAAGGCGCCGGAGGGCAAGCTCGACCTGTTGGTGACGATCGACTTCCGCATGAACACAACGACGCTGTTCTCGGACATCGTGCTGCCAACCGCCACGTGGTACGAGAAGGCCGACCTCAACACCAGCGACATATGCACCCCTTCATCCATCCGCTGCAAGCGGCGGTGGACCCGGTGTGGGGCGCGCGCACCGACTGGGCGATCTTCCGTGGATTCGCCGAGGCGTTCCAGCGCCTCGCGCCAGGCCAGCTCGGCGTCGAGGAGGACGTCGTGCTCACGCCCACCCTGAAGGACACGCCCTCCGAGTTGGCGCAGCCCTATGGCGGCGCGGACTGGCGGCGCGGCGGAGCCGAGGCGGTGCCCGGCCGGACCATGCCGGCCATTGCCGTGGTCGAGCGTGACTACCCCGCCACCTACGATCGCTTCGTCAGCCTCGGCCCGCTGCTGGAAGAGCGCGGCAACGGCACAAAGGGCATCACCTGGGACACGAAGGCGGAGGTCGCGCGGCTGCGGAATGTGAACCCGCCGGAGGAGACGCCCTCCGGTCGCCCCCGGATGCGCGAGGACGTGGACGCGATCGAGGCCGTGCTGACGCTGGCGCCGGAGACGAACGGCCACGTGGCGCTGAAGGCGTGGCAGGCGTTGTCCAAGGCGACGGGGCGCGACCACACCCACCTGATCGCCCGGCGCGCCGACGAGAAGATCGAGTTCCGCGACCTTGCCGCCCAGCCAAGGCCGATTCTAACCTCGCCTGTCTGGTCCGGCATCGAGAGCCACGAGATCTGCTACAACGCGGGCTGGACCAACGTGCATGAGCTGATCCCCTGGCGAACGCTGACGGGTCGCCAGCAGCTCTACCAGGACCATCCCTGGATGCGCGACTTCGGCGAGGGCTTCGCCACGTACCGGCCGCCCGTGGACACGCGCTCCGTCACCGAGGAGCTGACCCGCGCGCACCAGAACGGCAACCGCGCCTTGGTGCTGAACTTCCTGACGCCGCACCAGAAATGGGGCATCCACAGCACCTACACCGAGAACCTCATCATGCTGACGCTCGCGCGCGGCGGTCCGATCGTGTGGATCAACGAGACCGACGCCGCCGAGGCCGGCATCGAGGACAATGACTGGATCGAGGCGTTCAACCGGAATGGCGCGCTGGTCGCGCGCGCGGTGGTCAGCCAGCGCATCCCGCGCGGCGCGGCCTTCATGTACCACGCCGCCGAGCGCACCGCGAACGTGCCGGGGAGCGAGATCACGCAGAACCGGGGCGGCATCCATAACTCGGTGACGCGCGTGGTCCTGAAGCCGACGCACATGATCGGCGGCTATGCCCAGCTCTCCTACGGTTTCAACTACTACGGCACGGTCGGCTCGAACCGGGACGAGTTCGTCGTGCTGCGCAAGATGGTCAACGTGGACTGGCGCGACCGGCCGCTTTCGGAGAAGCGCGACATCATGCGCGCCGAGGAGACCGCCCGTCTGGAGGGGCAACGCCTGTGAAGATACGCGCGCAGATCGGCAAAGTGCTCAACCTCGACAAGTGCATCGGTTGCCACACGTGCAGCGTGACCTGCAAGCAGGTCTGGACCACGCGCCAGGGCATTGAGTACGCATGGTGGAACAATGTCGAGAGCAAGCCCGGCATTGGCTATCCCAAGGACTGGGAGAACCAGGAGCGCTGGCGCGGCGGCTGGGTGCTGGGGAAGGGCGGCGCGCTGCGGCCGAAGACGGGCGGCAAGTGGCGCATCCTGTCGAAGATTTTCGCCAACCCCGACCTGCCCGAGATCGACGACTACTACGAGCCGTTTGACTATGAGTACTCCTACATCCATGGCGTGCCGGAGACCGAAGCGGCGCCGACCGCGCAACCTGTCTCCATCGTCACAGGCCAGCGCATGGACAAGGTGCGGTGGGGGCCGAATTGGGAGGAGAGCCTCGGCACCGAGTTTCGCAAGCGCGCCCAGGACTACAACTTCAAGGACGTCGAGGCCGCGATCTATGGGGAGTTCGAGAACAGCTTCCTGATGTTCCTGCCCCGGCTGTGCGAACACTGCCTCAACCCGTCCTGCCTGGCCGCGTGCCCGTCGGGGGCGATCTACAAGCGCGAGGAGGATGGCATCGTCCTCATCGACCAGGAGAAGTGCCGGGGCTGGCGCATGTGCGTCACCGGCTGCCCGTACAAGAAGGTCTACTACAACTGGCACACCGGCAAGTCCGAGAAGTGCATCTTCTGCTATCCGCGCATCGAAAGCGGGCAGCCGACCGTGTGCTCGGAGACCTGCGTCGGCCGTATCCGGTACCTTGGCGTGATGCTCTATGACGCCGACCGCATCCTTGAGGTCGCGTCGCAGGCGGATGTCCAGGACTGCTACCAGGCGCAACTCGATATCTTCCTAGACCCGCGCGACCCGGCGGTGATCGAGCAAGCGTCCCGCGACGGCGTGCCAACGGCTTGGCTTGACGCGGCGAAGCGCTCGCCGGTCTATAAAATGGCCTGCGAGTGGAAGGTCGCCTTTCCGCTGCACCCGGAGTACCGGACCGTGCCGATGGTCTGGTACATCCCTCCGCTCTCGCCGATCCAGGAGGCGGCGGACGCGGGCGCGATCGCGAGTCTCGACGGCATTCCCGATATCGACAGCCTGCGAATTCCGGTGCGCTATCTCGCCAACCTGCTGACCGCGGGCAAGGAGGAGCCGATCCGGCTCACGCTGCGCAAGCTGCTCGCGCTGCGCGCCTACATGCGCCGCCGCAACGTGGAGGATGTGCGTGACCCGGCCCCGCTGGAAGCGGTCGGCCTGACCGAGGCGCAGGCGGAGCAGATGTACCGGGTCATGTCGATCGCCAATTACGAGGACCGGTTCGTGATTCCGACCAGCCACAAGGAAGTGGCGGAGAACGCTTACGACCAGCGCGGCATCGCCGGCTTCCACTTCAGCCAGATGACATCGGAGGGCAACAGCCGGTTCATGCTGTGGGGCCAGGACACGCGCAAGACGCGGGGCGAGCGCTTCCCGCTGAACAGGAAGTAGTGCGATGTTGGCCTGCAAGGCGCTCGCGGCGCTCCTGACGTACCCGGACGCCGAGCTGATGGGGGCGCTTCCTGAGATCACGCGACTTTTGCGCGACGCCGGACTGCCGCCTGGCGAGGCGGAGGCCGTCGCCGTGTTCTGCGACCGGCTCGCGGGGACGGATCTGATGGACGCGCAAAGCGAGTACGTCTCCCTGTTCGACAGATCCCCCTCGCTGTCGCTGTACCTGTTCGAGCACGTCCACGGAGACTCGCGCGAGCGGGGCCAAGCGATGCTCGATCTGGCGGAGGATTACCGTCGGGCAGGGCTCGACATGCGCGGCGGCGAGTTGCCCGACTTCCTGCCGGTGTTCCTGGAATATGTCTCCCTGTGCCCAGCGGACCAGGGGCGCGACCTGCTGGGGGAGATCGCCGACGTCGTCGCGCTCCTGGCGGCCCGGCTGCGCAAGCGCGGCAGCGGCTACGCCACCGTGATGCGGGCCATCGAAGCCCTGTCGGCGCGCTCCGCCGACCGCGAGGCCGTGGCGGCGCGGGTCCGGGAGGATGCGCCGGACGACACCCCGGCCGCGCTCGACGCACGCTGGGAGGAGGCGCCTGTGAGCTTCATGGAGCCGGCAAGCGCGGGCCAGGAGTGCCCGAAGGCCGCGTCGCTTGTCACGCAGTTCTGGGCCGGCCGCGACGACCGGCCGGGCGCTGGGGAGGGATCTCGATGACCTGGCTGAACCAGTTCCTTTTCGGGTTCTACCCCTACCTCTGCATGATCGCCTTCTTCCTGGGAAGCTGGGCGCGCTTTGACCGCAGCCAGTTCACCTGGCGCAGCCAGTCGAGCGAATTCCTGAACAAGCGCCAGCTCGTCTGGGCGAGCAACCTGTTCCACATCGGCATTCTTGGCCTGTTCGCGGGGCATTTCGTCGGCCTGCTGGCGCCCATCCCCTTGCAGCAAGCCGTTGGGGTGAGCCCAAAGGTGCATCAATGGATGGCGATTGTCGCTGGCGCGTTCTTCGCCATCCTCGGCGCGGCGGGCGGCGCCGGGCTGATCGTCCGCCGGCTGTTCAACCCGCGCATCCGCCAGACCAGCAAGCCGACCGACATCTTCATCCTGCTGTTCATTTACTTCCAACTCTGGCTCGGGATCGCCGGCCTTCCGCACTCGATCGAAAACGCCGACGGCACCTACATGCTCGTGCTGGCCGACTGGTGTCGCAGCATCATGACGTTCCAGCCGAGGTCGGCGGCCCTGCTCGACAACATCCCATGGATCTACAAGGTCCACTTGGTCGCTGGCATGACGCTGTTCCTGCTCGTGCCGTTCACCCGCATGGTGCATGTCTGGTCGGCGCCGATCTGGTTCCTCGGCCGCCCCGGCTGGCAGATCGTGCGGCGCAACGCCAACATCGCCAAGGAAGGCGTCTGACATGCGGCGCCACCATCAGGCCGCGATTCGCGTGGACGGCGTGGAGATCCCCGAAGCGGCGATCGCCCTGGAGGCGCAGTTGCAGGACGCGCCCGACCCCGCCGCGGCCTGGGAGGTGGCGGTCCGGTCCCTGGTCGTGCGGCAGCTTCTTCTCGCCGAGGCGGCCGCCCGCGGAATCAACGGCCGTGATCCCGAGCCGGACGAGGAGCCGGACGAGGCGGCGATCCGCCGCTTGCTAGAATCGCGGCTCAACCTGCCGGAACCGTCCGAGGACGAGTTGCAGCGATGGTATCATCGCAACCGGGACCGGCTGCGCCTGCCCGACCTCTGGCGCGCGCGGCACATTTTGATCGCCGCCGACCCACGTGACGAGGCGGCCACGCGCGCCGCGCGGCTGCGGGCGGAGCGGCTGCTGGCCCAGGTTCAGGATGACCCGGACCGCTTGCCGGAGCTGGCGCGGCAACACTCGGACTGCCCCTCCAAGGCCGAGGGCGGCGACCTTGGCACGGTCGAGCGCGGCAGCACGGTGCCTGAGCTCGAAACGTTCCTGGCGGCCTTGGAGCCCGGCCAGGTCTGCCCCTCCGTGGTGCGGAGCCGATATGGGATGCACGTGGTCCAGGTCTTAGCCAAGGAGTCCGGACGGGTGCCGCCGTTCGCCGCCGTGCGCGGGCGCGTCGCCGCGTTCCTGCGAGAGGCGAGCTGGCGCCAAGGCGTGCAGGGCTATATCGCGTCCCTGGCCGTTCGGGCGCGCATCGAGGGCTTCGACCTGTTCGCGGGCGAGAATGCGCCGCCCCGTCCCTCGGCCTGGCCCGCCGGGTCGTCTTGCGTATCCGCGGCACCAGCGCCCGTCCCGGTTGCGGGAAGGGCACCCGGCCAACAGGTAGGGCGCCGGGGATGAGGGGCCGTTCCGCTTCGGCCGACGCGCTGGCTCAGGGGGACGCGCGCTCCGTGCGCGTGTTGCTGGTCAGCACTTTCGCCTTCCTGGTCTGCTTCGTCGTCTGGATGATGTTCGGGGTGATCGGCATTCCGATCCGCCGGGAGCTGGGGCTTAACAGCTCGGAGTTCGGCCTGCTCACCGCGACGCCGGTCCTGACTGGCGCGATCTTCCGGTTGCCGCTGGGCATCTGGACCGACCGGTTTGGCGGCCGGATCGTGATGTTCCTTCTTTTGATCGTCTGTGCCGTCCCCGTGTGGTTCGCCGCGCGGGCCACCCAGCTCTGGCAATTGCTGCTGCTCGGCCTGGCTCTCGGCCTGGTTGGCGCCTTGTTCTCGGTGGGCACACCCTATGTCTCGCGCTTCTTCCCGCGCGCGCGGAAGGGGTTCGCCATGGGCGTGTTCGGCGCCGGGACAGCCGGCGCCGCCATCAATATGTTCGTGGCCCCGGCCTTGGTGACGCGCTACGGCTGGCAAAGCGTCCCACGAGTCTACGCGGTGGCCTTGCTGGTGACGGCCGTCATCTTCTGGGCATTGTCGGCCCCGGACACCCTGGCGCCAGGCAAGACCGTTCCCGTGCGCCAGCAGCTCGCGGTGTTGAGGAACCCGCGCGTCTGGAAGTACTGCCAGTTCTATTCGATCGTATTTGGCGGATTTACCGCGCTCTCTGTCTGGATGCCGCAGTACTATGTCGGGGAGTACGGCCTCTCGATCACGCGGGCGTCCCTGCTGGCCGCCTGCTTTTCCTTGCCTGGCGGCGTGTTGCGCGCCTTCGGCGGCTGGTTGTCCGATCGGTTCGGCGCGCACAGCGTGACGTGGTGGGTGCTCTGGGCGGCATGGATCAGCCTATTCATACTGTCCTATCCCCAAACCGATTTCGCCGTGCATACGGTCAACGGTCCGGTGAGCTTCCATCTCGGCCTGAGTGTGTGGCTGGCCGCGGCGCTGCTGTTCGTGCTCGGAACCTCGTTCGCGTGCGGGATGGCCTCGACATTCAAGTACATCAGCAACGACTTCCCACAGAACATGGGCGTGGTCTCGGGGATCGTCGGCATGGCGGGCGGCCTCGGTGGTTTCCTGCTGCCGGTCCTGTTTGGCGTCCTGCTCGATCGGCTGGGCGTGAACTCGAGTTGCTTCATGCTTCTTTATGGAATCACTTGGGTCTCCTTGATCCTAATCTACATTACGGAGGTGCGCAGGCTTCCGATTGTGCCCGCGTCACGTTGCAC
>DATFDN010000367.1:0-10592 GCA_035252035.1 Acetobacteraceae bacterium
ACGCGGCGAAGCCGCCCAGCATCATGATCTCGCCCTGGGCGAAGTTCACCAGCTCGGTGGCCTTGTATATCAGCACGAAGCCGAGCGCGATGATGCCGTAGATGCAGCCCGAAGCTGCCCCGTTGACGATGAGCTGAAGCAAGCGCGCAGCATCGG
Organism: Acetobacteraceae bacterium; assembly: GCA_035252035.1. Taxonomy (GTDB): domain Bacteria; phylum Pseudomonadota; class Alphaproteobacteria; order Acetobacterales; family Acetobacteraceae; genus DATFDN01. The sequence goes on from DATFDN010000367.1 coordinate 157, forward strand.
CCAAGGACGAAAGGCTCCCGTCGCGCCGGTGGCTTCGCCGATCCTGCGCGTTCTAATTCATTTACCGGTCAAGATAGGCTGGCGTTTTGCCCAGCGTCAATCAGCGCAGACGGCGACCAGGATGGAGCCGCGTCGCGAGGCCAGGGAAGGGAAATAGATGACCGAAATGTAATTGCCCGCCGGGGGTGACGCCTGGGAACCTTTCGCCCCTTAACCGCATCTGATAGTCCGCCTTTACAACGACCCTTGGAACCGGACCCCATGGCTTTCCTCGCCGAGCCGTCGCCCCCCGATGCCGAGCTGGTGTCGCAAGCGTGCCAGGGATCGGCGCTGGCATTCACGGCCATTATCCGCCGGAACAACCGCCGTCTTTACCGGATCGCGCGAAGTATCCTGAAGGACGATGCCGAGGCAGAGGAAGCCGTCCAGGAAACCTACCTGCTTGCCTTCACGAACCTGCACCGGTTCAGAGGGACAGCGAAGCTCTCCACTTGGCTGGCGCGGATTGCCGTCAACGAAGCGCTTGGCCGTTTGCGGCGGCAGCGATCGGCTGGCAGCGATGATCTTCCGGACACAGAGCGCCTCCCGTCAGAGGCGTCAACGCCGTTCTGGGGCGGAAGCGGACGGGCAAGCCCCGAGGCGGAGGCGGCCCGAAACGAGCTGAAGCGCCTGCTTGAAGCAGCAATCGACAGGCTGCCGCCGGCGTTCCGAGTCATCTTCATCCTTTGCGCCATCGAGCACATGTCGATCGAAGATGCCGCCATCGCCCTCAACATCCCGGAAAACACGGTCAAGACGCGGCTCTATCGCGCCCGGAAGATGCTTCGCGAATCGCTCGGCTCGGCATTCGCGTCGATGCTCGAAGACATATTCCCGTTCGCCGGCGCACGCTGCGATCGCGTCGCAGCCGCGGTTCTGTGCCGGCTCGGCCGGATCGATCCCGCTGAGAGACCGCTCGCCTTGCTTCACTGAGGAGGGAAACAGCAATGAAACGAAACCTGCTCGTCGCGCTGGGCCTGCTCGCTCTCGGCGCCAGCCCCGCGCTCGCTGCCGGCACCGTCGCGAGTGCGCCGCCGCCAGCTCCGTATCAGAAAGTCAGCCAACTGGTGAAGCTTCCCGACTTCCTGCCAGGCCTTGGCACCCTGTACGTCGATCCCAAAACGCTGCCGGACGGCCCCTTTCTCGCGTACGATCATCGCGGCAAGCTTGTGAGCACCATTTATATGATCCCGATCAAGGACATCGACGCGCATCAGAAGATTGACGATCTCAAGTCACCCGGCGGCAACGTGGACCACGTCAGCATGTACTTCAATGCGGGACACCCCGGCGTGGAGGAGCCGCATTACCATATCGTGCTGTGGCACGTGCCCAAATCCCAGGAATCGCTCGTCGCGAAATAGGAGTGCTGTGCGATGCCAGCGACATCGCGACGGACTCTGCTCGGCAGCGCATCGCTCGTGATAGCCAACGGGATAGCGTGCCGGATCACGCGCGACGCGGCAGCGCAAGAGAAGGTCAACAAGGCGCAAGCAAAGTATCAGGATCACCCAAACGGCCCGCAGCGTTGCGAGATTTGCCTGAATTTCCAGCCGCCAGACCAGTGCAGGTTCGTCGCGGGGCAGATCAATCCCAAGGGCTGGTGCCAGTTCTTCGCGGCGCGGGATAACGCCGAGTAGCGCTGCCTCAATCGGGCGGCAGCGGCGAGCACGCGGCGGCGGCGGCGCGCGCCAGCACCATCATCCGGCGCGCGGCGACCCCTGCCCCCGCGACATCGCCCAGCACATGGCGGAGCAGCGGGTGCGATACGATCGCGTGCGCCGCGGCGTTCACCGCGAGCTGCGTCGCCGCCACGGAGGCGGCGGCGATCGCGGTGCGCTGCAACAGGGCGAGGGTTCCGGTCAGCCCCGGCCGCATCCCATGCAGCGACGCGACTTGCCGCACCAGCCGCACGCCACGCCAGCCGATTGTCAGCGCGTCCAGAGCCGGGGATGGCGTCGCGGCGACAATCGCGCCGGCCTGCAAGGCGGCCGCCCGTCCAAGTGCGTCCACTCCCTCCAGTAGCGCCGTGCCCGGTCCCGCGCGCAGCAATGCGAGCACCGATTCCGGACTGCCGGCGGAAGCGATCGCCGGCAAAAGCGAGGCGTGCGCCGGCAACTCCGCGATCCAGCGCCGCGCCGCCGCCGCGACCCGATCCGCCTCCCCGCTCGCCAGCTCGTTGCGCAGCCAATCCACACGGCGCAGCACCGCCAGGCCGCGCAGCTCCCGCCCGATCCCGGCGCCGATCAGGCCAAATCCAGCAAGCACCACGGCAAGGCCCGCCCAACCCAGCCACGGCGTATGGTCGAACAAGGCGCTGACCAGCCACGCCGCCCACAGCGCTGGAAGGCCAAGCGCCAGAACAACGACGCCCAGCAGCGCCGATGGCAGCCGCAAGCGCCGTGCTGGCGGGAGCGGCGCGGGCAGCACGGCGGGTAGCGGCTCCAGCCGCGGCGCGGCCTCTGGTTCCAGCCGGAGGAAGGGCTCAACCTGGGTGTCCATCACAGGATATCCGCCAAGAGGAAGGCCAGCAGCGCGTCAAGGCCGAGTTGCGGCACGCCGCCCCGCCCATCCTCGGGCGGGCGCAGCGGCTCGAAATCCGGGAGCGCGAGGAAGCGATGCTGCCAGAACGCCGCGTCGGGCGGCGCGTCAGGCACCTCGCCGGGGTAGGAGCGGGCCGGACGCGATTCCCCGATGATGCGGCCCCGCACCGCCGAGACCGGACGGCCATCCAGCGTTTCCACGACATCCTCCGTGCAGCGCACCGACGCGACGGCGAAGGCGGCCGAGGACGCCTCGCCCTCCGGCACGCTGGTCAGCCGGCGCATCAGCGCCGCGAGGTTGCCGCGCTGGCGGGCCGCGACATGATCGGCCTTGGTGGCGACGAAGGTCACCCGGCCGATGGCGCGCGGCGGCAACTCGAAGCGGGCGAGCGCCGCGAGCCAATCAGTCCAGGAGCGGCCCCAGCGCAGCGCGGCGGACGCGGCGGCCAACGCCGCCTGTACGTCGGCGAACGCGGCTTGGCCTTGATGCAGCGCCGAGAGAAGGTCGGCGAGCACCACCAGCCGGTCGAGGTCGCCGAACAGGGGCGAGATCAGGTCGCGACGCACCACCTCCACATAGGCATCGAAGCGCGCCCGCAGCAGATCCGCCAGCGCGCCACGGCCCAGCGTGGGGAAGAAATGCATGAAGGGAGGCGTGGCCCCTGGCGGGGGCATCAGGAATCGCCCCGGTTGCAAGAAGGAAAGCCCCGCCTCGTCGCGCAGCCGGCGCAGGAGCGCGGCATAAAGCCTGTGCCCGCTCAGCGCCAGCGCCTCGTCCGCGGCGGCACCGGCGGGCAAGCCATGGGTGAAGCCCAGGAACTCCCGCGCCATGCCTGCCAGCTCGGGTGCTTCCAGCCGGCGCAGCGTCGCGGCCGACCAGGCGGTGAAATCCTGGCTCAGGAGCGGCAGATCGAGCAGCCACTCGCCAGGGTAATCCAGGAACTCCAGTCGCCGCATACGCGGCCCGAGCGACGCCAGCAGCCCATCGCGGGGCAGATCCAGGTCGAGCGCGAGCAATGAGATCGACGTGGTGCGCTCCGGCCAGCGCGGCGGGTCGGCGGCCAGAGCGGCGAGGTGGGAGGGAAAATCAAAGCGGGGCAGGCCGGACGCCTCGGCCGGTGCCACGATGACGCGCAAGGCCCGCCCACCGAGCCGGTCGGCGAGTGCCGGCAGGGCCGGACGGCCGGCGCCAAGCGCCATCAGGTTGGCCGCGATCGAAGTCAGGAGCGCGGTCTTTCCGGCCCGAGCCAACCCTGTCACGCCGACGCGGACCGTGCTTCGCACGCCAAGCAGATCGGCGGCGGCGTTGACGGCGCTCATGCCATCACGCCTGGTCGTGAGTTGCCCCCTCCCCTTGTGGGAGGGGGTTGGGGGAGAGATTGCCGCCGCTCAGCGGGTGTTCGGCGTGTTCTCCGGATAGGCGCCGCTGACATTGGTGCCAGCGGCGCGGTCGAGCGCTCGACCGGCGGCGGTGCCAGGCGGGTTGCCGGGCGTGCCATCCGCCTGCGACGGGTAGGCGCCGCTGACATCGGTGCCAGCGGCCCGGTCGTATGCACGCGTCGCCGGATTGTTGACGAGATCATTATCATTGCGCGCAGTCTGCGCGAAGGCGCCGGTCGAGACCAGCGCGGCGGCGGTCACTCCGAGCAGCGCGAGGCGGACACGCATGAGTGTTTTCTCCATTGGTCGTGATTGCGCCTCAACGCGGCGGCGCCGACATCGTTGCTGATGCCGCTCACGCCTGGTTGCTTCCCCCCCGCGACTTTCTCCGCCTTGGCGCGCGCTCGCGCGGCATCTGCGGCATCTCAGGAAGCGGGCGGCGGGCGGCTTCGAAGCCCTCCCACGGATCGCGTCGGAGCCGCGCGAGGCGGCGGGGGATCGTGCGGAGGGTGAACTGGGCGGGATCGAGCTTCGCCGTCACCTCCCGCCAGCTCAGCGGCGTGGCAACCGTCGCGCCGGCGCGCGCGCGCGGGCAGAACGAGGCGATCGCGGTCGCGCCCAGGCCATTGCGCAGCCAGTCGATCAGGATGCGCCCGCGCCGGTCGCTCTTCCGCACGGTCGGCAGGAAACGCGCTGGCTCTTCCTGGCTCATGGTCTCGGCAAGGGCATGGCAGAACGCCCGGACCGCATCCCAATCGGCGCGCGGCGTGAGCGGCGCCACGATATGCAATCCCTTGCCGCCCGTGGTGCGCGCGAAGCCCTCCACCCCCAGGCTGCCGAGCCGTGCGCGCACGTCATGGGCGGCCCGCACCACGGCATCGAATGTCACGCCCTCGCCAGGGTCGAGATCCATCACGATCTGGTCCGGGTGCAGCGGGTCGGCCTCGGTCGCGCCCCAGGCGTGCAGTTCGATGACCGCGATCTGCGCGCAGGCATAAAGGCCGTCGAGGTCGTCGATCGCGAGATAGGGCGCCCCCGCGGCCTCCGCCGTCCGGATTTGCGGCGGCATCTGGCCATGCCCGTGTTTTTGAAAGAAATGCTGCCCGTCGATCCCCTCCGGGCAGCGCACGACCGCGAGCGGCCGGCGCGCGAGGCCGGGCAAGGCATGGTCGGCGACGGCACGCCAATACACGGCGAGGTCGTGCTTGGTGATCCCGGGCCACAACTCGCGGTCGGGGTGGGTCAGCACAACCGGACCCAAAGTCTCCGTGCGGGCCTTCGGGGCCGTTACGATCCGACCGCCCGAACCCTCACCCCGGCCCTCTCCCACAGGGAGAGGGGGCGTTGTACGCACGGCCCCCGCCAACCACGCCTCCTCTCCCGCTTGCGGGAGAGGGCCGGGGTGAGGGCCACGCCCGCGCCGTGGCGTGCGGGTGGTGCGTTTGACCTCGGGACCGGGCGGATCGCGAACCACCTCACGGGCATCCCTATCCTCGCGTAGGTCGAGGAACGCTGCTTGGCGGACGCGCCCGGCGCCGGACCAGCCGGTATATCGCACCTCCGCCACCAGATCGGGGCGGACCCAGCGAATGCTCCGCGCGATCCGACTCCCTCTCCGCCCCGAGGGGCGGAGAGGGAGTCGAGTTTACCGTTCCTCGTGTAGAAACAGGCGGCAGAGGAGTTGACGCCTCGATCACCGCCGCGTCGGCGCCGGCGCGCGCGAACTCGTCATGGCCCTTGAACAGCAGCCAGCTATCCTGGCTGGACCGCTGGCCCGGCTTCGGCTTCAGCCGGACCAGGTGGAACCGTCCGGAGAGGCGGGAGCCGTGCAAGACGAAGGTGAGTTCGCCCTTGCGCATTCCAGCCTCGGGGTCGCCGATCGGCTCCCAGGTGCCCCGGTCCCAGGTCTCCACTTCGCCGGCGCCATACTCTCCCTCTGGGATCGCGCCCTGAAAACGGGCGTAGCCGACCGGGTGGTCCTCGACATGAGCGGCAATGCGCTTATCGGCGGGATCAAGCGAGGGGCCTTTGGGGACCGCCCAGCTCCACAGCACTCCGCCATGCTCCAGCCGGAAATCCCAATGCAGCCCGGCGCGATGCGCTTGGTGCTTCTGCACCACGAAGATTGGCGCGTCCAAAGCGGCTTCCGGCGCCTCGGACGGCGGCGGCTCGGCGGTGATCGCGAAATTGCGCTTTGCCCGGTAGGTGCGGATGGAGGTGTCGCGGCCGGAGACCACGCTCATCGGTCCTGCTGATATCCCGTGTTGGTCGTGTTCTGCTTCACCGCGCCGTGACGGCCAGCCTTCTCGTCGATCGGCTTTTTGCTAGGCGCCGCGTCGCTCTTGCCTTCGGCCTCCCGGCCGGTCTCGCCCGGACCCTTGTTGCTGCGCTGCTCCGGGGGGACGGGGGGCGGATGGGCGGACATCGGCATCTCCTGTGCGTTCGCCCCGAACAAACGATTCCAGGGCGAGCCGGTTTCAGTCCGTTCGCGCCCGACGCTAACCTGTTTGTTACTGTCGCGTGCCGTCGCGAGAGGAACATTCTTCCCGGCTGTGTGTTGCGCTTCCAGAGCGGATAAACGCAACCTTGGGGAGATCGTGTGGCCGAACGCATCCTGATAACCGGAGGGGCCGGCTTCATCGGTGGCCATCTCTGTGCTGCCCTGCTCGCGCGCGGGGCCGAGCTCCGCGTGCTGGACGACCTGATCGAGCAGGTCCATGCCGGCCAGCCTCCGAACCCGGCGCTGCGTGACGTCGAGCTGGTGGTCGCCAACGTGCGCAACCTTGACGCGGTGACGCGCGCGCTGCGTGGCGTGGATGCGGTGGTCCACCTCGCCGCCGAGGTGGGCGTCGGCCAGAGCATGTACGAGATCGACCGCTACGTGGGCGCCAACGACCTGGGCACTGCGGTCCTGCTGCAAGCCTTGAGCAAGCATCCGGTGCGCCGGATCGTGGTCGCCTCCTCCATGAGCGTCTATGGCGAGGGCCTGTATCGGGACGCCGACGGCGCGCGGGTGGAGGACGCGGTACGCGGCACGGGCGCGGGATGGGAGCCGGTGGATGAAGCTGGGCGCCCGTTGGTCCCCCTACCAACCCCGGAGTGGAAGCGGCCCTCGCTCGCCTCGGTTTATGCGATTACGAAATATGTGCAGGAACGGCTGGTGCTGACCGTCGCCCCGGCCTATGGCATGGAGGCCGCCGCGCTGCGCCTGTTCAACGTCTATGGTCCGGGCCAGGCGCTTTCCAATCCCTATACCGGCGTGCTGGCGATCTTCGCCGCCCGCCTGCTGAACGGCCGCGCCCCGCAGGTCTTCGAGGACGGCGCCCAGGGGCGCGATTTCGTCCATGTCGGCGACGTGACCGACGCCTTCCTGCTCGCGCTTGAGCGGGCGGAGGCGGTGGGAGGCGTCTTCAACATCGGCAGCGGCCAGCCGGTCAGCATCCGCGCGGTGGGCGAGCAGCTCGCGGAGGCGATGGGTCGCCCCGATCTCGCCCCCGAGATCCTGGGCAAGGCGCGCACCGGCGACATCCGCCACTGCTTCGCCGATATCGGGCTGGCCCGCGAGAGGCTTGGCTTCGCACCGCGCCGGACCATGCGCGAGACCCTGCCGGAGCTCGCCGAGTGGGTCGGCCGCCAGCAGGCCATCGACCGAGTCGCGGAGGCGCGGCGCGAGCTGGAGCAGCGGGGGCTGGTGGCATGAGCGCGCCGGTCCTGATCACCGGCGGCGCGGGCTTCATCGGCAGCGCGCTTGCCGACCGGCTTGCCGCCGAGGGCGAGCACGTACTCGTATTCGATTCACTCGCCCGGCCAGGAACGGAGACCAATCTCGCGTGGCTGCGTGCCCGCCATCCCACACGCGTCGCCACCGTGATCGCCGACGTGCGCGATGCCGGCGCGGTGGGCGATGCGGCGCGCGAGGCGTGCGCGGTGTTTCACCTGGCGGCGCAGGTCGCGGTCACGACCAGCTTGGCCGACCCGCTCGCCGATGTGCAGGTGAACCTGCTGGGTACCATGTCCGTGCTGGAGGCCCTGCGCCGGAATCCGCGCCCGCTGGTCTATGCCAGCACCAACAAGGTGTATGGCGGGCTGCATGACGTGGCACTCATCCGGGGCGCCGATGCGTATGCCCCCGAGGATCAGCGCCTCATTCGCCACGGCATCGACGAAAACCAGCCTTTGCGGTTCTGCACGCCTTATGGTTGCTCGAAGGGCGCGGCCGATCAGTACGTGCTGGACTATGCCGAGAGCTTCGGCTTGCCGACGGCCGTGCTTCGCATGAGCTGCATCTATGGCCCGCGCCAGCTCGGCACCGAGGATCAGGGATGGGTCGCACATTTCGCGCGGCGTGCCGTCGCGGGTGAACCGGTCACGCTTTACGGGGACGGGCGGCAGGTTCGCGACATCCTGTTCATCGATGATGCCGTTGCCGCCTACGTGGCGGCATGGCGGCGGATCGGCCAAGTGTCCGGCCAAGTGTTCAATTTGGGCGGCGGGCCGGCGAACGCGGTCAGCCTGCTCGCCCTGCTGCGCCATATCGAGACGGAGCTGGACCGTCCCGTCGCACGCCGCTTCGCGCCCTGGCGCCCGAACGACCAGCGGTGGTTCGTCGCCGACACGCGCCGCGCCCACGCCGCTTTGAAGCTCCCCGCGCCGCTCGGTTGGCGCGAGGGCGTGGCGCGCATGGTGCGCGACTTTGCCGAGCAACAGGTGATCGCGGCATGAAGGTCGCGCTGCTCAATCCGCCCTGGCGGTTCGACCACAGCATCTATTTCGGCTGCCGCGCGCCGCATCTGCTACTCGAACTGGCCTGCGCGAAGCTGCATCTGGAGCGGCGCGGGCACGAGGCGCTGATGCTCGACGGGCACCTGCTCGGTCTGGACGCGGCGACGCTGGCCGAGCAAACGCGCGCATTCGCGCCCGACCTGATCGTGGTCACGACCGCGCCGAGCTATTTGTTCTGGCGCTGCGCCCAGCCCGAGCTTGCGGTGCCTCGCGACCTGATCGATCGGCTGCGCGGAGAGGCCATGATCGTCGCGGTCGGGCCGCATGGCTCGACCACGCCGGGCGCCACGTTGCGCAAGCTCGATGCCGATGTGGTGCTGCGCGGGGAATGCGACGAGGCGGTAGCCGATCTCGCCGATGCCGCCGGCGTGCCCGGGCGCGTCGCTGGAGCCGCTTGGCGCGAGGACGGCACGGTGCGCGCGAACGGTGCCCCGCGCGTCGCACGCTTCGTTGATCTACCCGCGCTTGCTTGGCCGGATGAATGGATCGCGCGCCATCGCCATCACCACCATCGGTTCGATGCCGAGCCGGCCGGACCGGGTGCCGAGGTGGAAGCCTCGCGCGGCTGTCCGTACGCTTGCACCTTTTGCGCCAAGCTCGATTTCCGCGACGCCTACCGGCGCCGCGCGCTGCCACCGCTGCTGGCCGAGATCGACGCGCTGATCGCGCAAGGCGTGGAGTACATCTACTTCATCGACGAGATCTTCCTGCCACAGCGCCCATTGCTGGAGGCGCTGCGCGAACGGCCAATCCGCTTTGGCGTGCAGACGCGCATCGATCTGTGGAAGCCCGAGATGCTCGATCTTCTCGGCGTGTCGGGATGCGTCTCGATCGAAGCGGGGGTGGAGAGCCTAACCTCGGAGGGCCGCGCCGCGCTCGACAAGAAGTGTCGTCTGGACACGGACGAGCTGACCGCGCTGCTCGTGCGCGCGCGGCGGACGGTGCCGTTCGTGCAGGCCAATCTCATCAAATCCACGGGCGATGATGCCGCGCGCATCGCCGAATGGCGGCAGGGCTTGCAGCGCCAGGGCGTGTGGGCGAACGATCCTGTGCCGCTGTTCCCCTATCCGGCCTCGCCCGACTACCGCCGCCTCTGGGGCGAGCCGGACGAAGCGGCATGGGAGCGCGCGCACGCGCACTACCTCGCCCAGTTCGACGCGTTCAGCGACATTCAGGAGAGCCGCCCGCTTCCACTGCCGGTGTTAGAGGCGGCATGCGGATGCTGAGGACGCAGCGAATCATGCTGACCACGGATGCGGTCGGCGGCGTCTGGCGCTATTGCCTGGAGCTCGCGGCTGGCCTGCGCGCGCGCGGCGTGGAGGTGCTGCTCGTATCGATGGGGCCGCCACCGTCGCGGGAGCAGCGCGCCGAGGCCGAGGCGTGCTGCGCGCTGTGTGTCACCGGCCTCCCTCTAGACTGGCTGGCCGAATCGCCCGCGCAGGTCGCCGATGCCGCGTCGTCCCTCGCCGCCATCGCCGCTGATTGGGAAGCTGACAGCATCCATCTCCATGCCGCCGCGCTTGTGCCTGAAGCGCGCTGGCCGGCGCCGGTTATCGCGGTGGCGCATTCCTGTGTCGGGACTTGGTGGCGCGCGCTGCGGGGGGACCAACCGATGCCCCCCGACCTCGCGTGGCGCGCACGACGGGTCGGCGCCGGGCTGCGGATGGCCGATGCGGTCGTGGCGCCGAGTCA
>DATFDN010000368.1:0-2185 GCA_035252035.1 Acetobacteraceae bacterium
TCTAGCGGCTCCGGAGTAGGCTGAAGCACCCGAACTCCGCTTGTGCCCTTACCTCTCCCGCGAGCGGGAGAGGTGTGGTGACCGCGCTCGGAGTTCGGATGCGTCAACATGATCGAAGACCCCTTAGCTCAGCCGCAGCGCCCCGTGGGCCAGCAGGCCGTGCAGATCGGTCCTCACGCCGGCCAGCACGGCGAGCGCGACCCTCGGCCCGCCGGCCGGTGAGGCCGCGTACAGGCAGGTCGCGCCGCCTTGGACCTCCGTGCTCAGCAAGCTCGGCAGCGACGCCAGGTGCCCGTCCCAGTCGTCGGCGAGCAACGCCTGGCGCACATCGAGCAGGTCGTGCCCGGCGAAGGTGAAACCGACGATCCGATCGACGCCACTGCCGCCCGCCGCGAGGATGAAGCTGTCCTGCCCCTTGCCAGCATAGATCAGGTTCATGCCGCCGCCCGCATCGACCACGTTGCCGAGTCCGCCCACCGTGATCACGTCGTCGCCGCAGCCGGTCGCGACATAGCCATGTCCGCCGCATAGGGTGATGTGATTGTCGCCACTCCCCGTCACCACGGTCGAATAGCTGCCGCTTCGAATGGTGTTGTCACCGTTGCCCGCCACGATGGTGTTGAAGCTGCCCGCGTACTGGACGGCGCACCCGCCGGACGGCGCCGACGCATCCGCGAAGCTGGCCGGCAGCGCGCCGTCCCCGTTGAAATTGCCGCTGTAGGAACCGAGATTCTGATTGCCGTTGGTGTTTCCGCTGTCTGAATCCGTGACGAAGGCGCCATTCGCGTTGCCGTCGAAGCTGCCGAGATTGCCGTTGCCGTTCTGGTTGCCGCTATCCACGCCGGATGCGCCAAACCCGTTCAGGTTGCCGTCGAACGCGCCCGCATTGAAGCTGCCATCGTCATTGCCGCCATTGGCCGATCCGCTGAACACGCCGATGTTGCAATTGCCGGAGTCCGCGCCGGTGTTCAAATCGCCATCGAACGCGCCGGTGTTATGATTCCCGCTTGAGGCGAGCGTGTTGCCAAGCCCGTTGAACGCGCCGGTGTTTCCCGTGCCGCTGTTGAACGCGCCGATATTGCCGGTCCCGCTATTGAACCAGCCGCGATTGCCGGGGGAGCAGGGCACGCCGCCGATGCTCGCCGCGATCGTGAAGCTGAGCCCATCCAGCCGGACCGCCGTGCCGTTCGGGCCGGCGGCGACCTTGGCCTCTCCGGTGCCGGCATCGACGCAGTTGTCGCCGTCCCCTAGGACGATGGTGTTGAGGGCGCCGCTCAGCTTGATGTGGTTGGCGCCGTCGCCGAGCTTGATCGTGTTGAGGCTTGTCCCGCCGCCGATGAGGTTCCTGCCATCTCCGCCGATGACCGTGTTCTCCGCGCCTTGCAGCAGGATGCCGTTGTCGCCGCCGCCGACTTGCACGGTGGCGATGCCCCGGCCGGGCAGGATCAGGTTGTCGCCATCGCCGACCAGAACGGTGTCGGCGTGACCCGCCAAAAGGACAATGTTGTCCCCGTTCCCGAGGCGGACGCTGGAAACGCCGGCGGACGAGGTGATCACCTGGTCGCTGTCGTCCCCGCTGATGAACTGCCCTGTCCCGGACAGCGCATCGGAAACGGATTTGGTGATCGTCTTCCATAGCAAGCGGACCGAGGTGGTCGGTGTGGCGGTCATTGGCGCGAACCCTGTTCGTTTCCGCGCAGTATCGTTCTTCTACCGCTCTATTGCACAGTCAAACTATTGTGCGTGCGACACGAACACCTGCTTGGTGGCGTAGGACAGCCAAACGCGGCGCGCGCTGAACCAATCCGCGCCGAGCAGCATGTCCACGACCGGGTACAGGCGCAGCCACGTCGCCAACACTGGGACGCCGCGCTCGACCTGATCGCCGACCCGGAGGCTGGACAGGCGCACCTCCCAGGCTGGGCGGGCGCGCGTGCCGAACCCGCGCACCGCGCCCGCCGATGCGCCAGGCCCCTCAAGGCCGAGCCGGATCACGCCCGGCGCGCCGAGCAGGGTCTCGGTGGCGCCGGTGTCGGGCAGGGCGCGCAGACTCTTGCCGTCGGCCAGCACCGGCAGGACGAGGGCATCGCCATACTCGGGCAAGGCGGCGATCGCTTCATAGGGCTCACGCCAAGGCAGGAACCGGCCAGCGCAGCCGCTCACGCTCCACAGCATCCTGCGGTGT
>DATFDN010000369.1:0-2724 GCA_035252035.1 Acetobacteraceae bacterium
CGGCGCGGTCCAGGCGCAGCGCGGCGCGCGCCAGGCCAGCACGGCCCGACAGATGCGCGCCGAGCGCGACGTTCTCCAGTACGCTGCGGCGCGGCAGCAGTTTCACATGCTGGAAGCTGCGCGCGACGCCAAGCGTGGCGACGCGGCGGGGCGACAGGCGTGGCACCGGCATGCCGAACAAGCAGACGCGCCCGCCGCTCGGCGGAAGGATGCCGGTGATGACGTTGAAGAGCGTCGTCTTGCCGGCCCCGTTCGGGCCGATCAACGCGACGACCTCGCCGGCATGGACGGCGAAGCTCACGTCCTGGTTGGCTGCCAGGCCACCGAAGCGGCGTGAGACGGCGTGCAGCGCGAGCAGCTCCGCCCCCGGCGCCGTCGCGGCGGGCGGCTTGGGCTCGGCGCTCGCCTCCACCGCCCGTCCAGCCTCTTGCGCGCGCCGGGGCGAGAGCTTGGCGAGGAGGGGCAGGAGTCCCTCCGGCGCGCGTTGCAGGACAAGGATCACGGCCAGGCTGAACACCAGCGCCTCGAAATCGCCGGCCCGCCCGGTGAGGCGGGGAATCCAGTCGTTGAACTGGTCGCGCAGCACGACCACCAGCGCCGCGCCCAGCGCCGCGCCCCAGAGCCACTCCGCCCCGCCGATGATGACCATGAACAAATAGTCGATGCTGGCGCCCAGGCTGAATGGCGTCGGGTTGATGAAGCGCTGGAAGTGCGCGAACAGGAACCCGGCGAGGCCGGCGAGCAGCGCGGCGGTCACGAACACCGCCCGGCTCAGGCGCGCGGTGTCGATCCCGACGCTCTCGCCCATCAGGCGCGCGCCGTTCAGGGTGCGGATCGCGCGGCCCATGCGGCTGTCGAGCAGGTTGGCGGCCGTCAGCATCGCCGCCGCCACCGCCGCCCAGATCACGCCGAGATTGATCCGCCGGTCCTCGGCCGCGAGCGGTCCCAGGCTGAGCGGCGGGATGTCGCCTATGCCGTTGAACCCGTGCAGCAGGGGCAGCGTGCCGAACAGGGCGAAGAAGCTGATGCCCCAGGCCACCGAGACCAGCGCCAGGTAGTGGCCCGACAGGCGCGCGGTGATCAGGCCCAAGAGCCAGGCCGTGACGCCGGTGAGGGCAAGTCCGGCGGCGAGCCCGGCGATGGGCGGGGCGCCCGCGAGCTTGCTCAGCAGCGCGGTGGCGTAGGCGGCGAGCCCGACGAAGCTGGCCTGCCCGAACGAGGTCTGGCCGCTGACGCCGGTGAGCAGCACGAGGCCCAGGGCCACCAGGGTCGCGAGCCCGACATAGCCGAACAGGGTGACGTAGAAGGTGGGGAGGAGGAAGGGGGCGGCGAGGATGGCGGCGACCGCTGCGGTTATGAGTGAAACAGTCCGCATGATCATCTCCCTCTCCGCCCTTGAGGGCGGAGAGGGCCGGGGTGAGGTGGGGGGTGTCCAGGACGAGCCGACACGGGCATGGAGCGCGTGCTATCCGGTTTCGAATGCGACGTTATAGCGCCCCCCTGGGGTGCCGGTGTTTCCCCCACCTCACCCCGGCCCTCTCCGCCCCTGCGGGGCGGAGAGGGAGTGAAGCCCGCCGCGCGAGGCCGAATCACGCCCGGTCCTCCGCCGATCCCGCGCGCAGAGACAGCCACACAAGAATCGGGATCAGCAAGGTGAACACGATCACCGTGCGATAGGCGCTCGCCCAGAAGCTACCGACCGATTCCAGCACGCCGACCAGCACCGCGCCGGCGGCCGCCATCGGATAGGAGGCCAGGCCGCCCATGATCGCCGCGACGAAGCCCTTGAGCCCAATGTCGAAACCGGCGTCGTACGCGAGCGGCGTGACCGCGCCGACCAGCACGCCAGCCAGCGCGGCGATGAAGGCGGCGAGGCCGAAGGCGAGCGCGCCGCTCGCGCCCGCGTCGATCCCGACCAGGCGCGCGCCCAGCCGGTCGGAGGCGGCGGCGCGCAGGGCCTTGCCGTGGATGGTGGCGCCGAAGAACCAGCGCAGCGCGACGACCAGCGCGGCGCAGCAGAGCAGGATGGAGACCGACTGGCCGGAGACGGTCAGCGCGCCGAGGTCCAAACTTGCGTCGGTCAGCGCCGGCGCGCTGGCTTCCTCGGGTCCGAAGAACAGGAGTCCAATGCCGATCAGCACGAAATGCAGCGCCATCGCCACGATCAGCAGCATGAGCACCGAACCGTCCGCGACCGGGCGGAAGGCGAAACGCCAGATCAGCGGCCCCAGCGGGGTGACGATGGCGAGCGCGAGCAGGATCGAGAGCGCGGGCGCCTGGCGCGGCGCGAGCGCCAGAGCGGCCAGTGTCACGGCCAGCGGATAAAGGCCCCAGGCCAGCACGCCGCGCAGCGCCGCCTGCTTCCCGTTGACCAGCGCGGCAACGAGCGCGAAGGCCGAGGCGCCGTCGAGCAGCCAAAGCGTGCCTGGCACATGGCCCGATTGCAGGCTTGCGGCGGTGAGCGCGCCGAAGGCGAGCAGGTCGCCCTGCGGCACGAAAATGACCCGTGTGACCGAGAAGACGATCAGCAAGCCGATGGCGAGCAGCAGATAGATCGCGCCGGTGGTGACGCCGTCCTGGAGTAGGGCGAGGAGGACGAAGAGATCCATGCCTGTGCGCGCTACCCCATAATCCACCTCTCCCCCGCTTGCGGGGGAGAGGGTCGGGGTGAGGGGGCTCGCGCCATCGCGCTACGCCAGGGCGGCCCGCCCCCCTCACCCCACC
>DATFDN010000370.1:0-2029 GCA_035252035.1 Acetobacteraceae bacterium
GCGGCGGTCGCCGGGCGCCTGCTGACCTTCGCGCGCCGGGGCGATCTGCGGGCCGCGCCGGTGGAAGCGGCGGCGTTGCTGCGCGACACGGCGGCGATGCTCGTGCACACGCTGAGCGCGCAGATCACGGTGCAGTCCGAGGCGGCGGCCGATGCGGGCTGGCTCATGGCGGACGGTCCGCAATTGCAGACCGTGCTCGTGAACTTGGCCGCCAATGCCCGCGACGCCATGCCCGGGGGCGGCACGCTCACGTTGCGCGCCGCCTCCGAAACCGTCGCGCCTGGCGCGGCGCACCCGGCCGGTCTGCGGCCGGGCCGGTACGTCCGGCTGGACGCCGCCGACACTGGGGAGGGCATGGACGAGGCCACCTTGGCCCGCGCCACCGAACCGTTCTTCACCACCAAGCCGGTCAACAAGGGGACCGGTCTGGGGCTGGCGATGGCGCGCGGTTTCGTCGAGCAACTGGGCGGCGGCCTCGCCATCGAGAGCGCGCCCGGACGGGGCACGGCGGTCCATCTGTGGCTTCCCGCCGCCGATCCCCCCGTGCCCGTGCCGCCCCGCAGCGCCCCGGCGCGCGTCGCGCCGGGCACGCGCGTCCTGCTCGTTGATGACGAAGAGGTGGTGCGCGCCACGCTTGCCGAGGAGCTGGAGGAGCGGGGCTATGAAATCCAGGAGGCCGCCGACGCCGCCGAGGCGAGCGCGCTCTTGCGGAGCGAGCGTTTCGACGTTCTAGTGACGGACTACTCCATGCCGGGCGAGACAGGGACCGCGCTGATCGTGGCGGCGCGCCGGATGCGCCCCGAGATGCCCGCGCTGCTGCTCACCGGCATGGCGGCGGAGGTGGCGCTGGAGGGGGAGGCGATGTCCACGGACGCCGCGCCAACCGAAATCCTGGCCAAGCCGGCGCGGGCCGCCGAAATCGCCGCGCGCATCGCTCGCCTGACGGGCAGCGGCGCTGTCCGCTCGCGTGAGCCGCTGGCGTGAGCGCACCGGCCGATCCCCTCGCCGCGCGCCGCGGGCGCGAGGCGGCGCGGCTGCGCGAGAACCTGCACCGGCGCAAGGCGCAGCTTCGCGCCCGCCAGGACGCCGCCACCCCGACTGGAGTGCTTCGCCCGATGGCCGTCATGTCCGACCGCTGGATCCGCCACATGGCGCGGGAGCACCGCATGATCGAGCCGTTCATGGAGGCGCAGAAGCGCGAGGGGGTCATCAGCTACGGCCTGTCCAGCTACGGCTACGACGCGCGCATCGCCGACGAGTTCAAGATCTTCACCAACATCGACAGCGCGGTGATCGACCCAAAGGACTTCGCGCCCACGAGCTTCGTCGATCGGGTGGGGGAGGTGTGCATCATCCCGCCCAACAGCTTCGCCCTGGGCCGCACGGTGGAGTATTTCCGCATCCCCCGCGACGTGCTGGTGATCTGCCTCGGCAAGTCCACCTACGCGCGCTGCGGCATCATCGTGAACGTGACGCCGCTGGAGCCCGAGTGGGAAGGGCAGGTGACGATCGAGATCAGCAACACCACCCCGCTGCCCGCCAGGATCCACGCCAACGAGGGCATCTGCCAGTTCATCTTCTTGCAGGGCAACGAGAGCTGCGAGACGAGCTATGCCGACCGGGCGGGGAAGTACATGCGCCAGCAGGGGGTGTCGCTGCCGAAGCTGTAGATGCGGTCAGCAGGCGAGGGAGAATGAAGCGTTTGGAAAAGATCACGCTTGATGCCGAGGCTGGACAGGTATCCGCCGAGCTTGTCCGCCGTGGTGTTCCCGCCGCCACGCGGGTACATGTCGTGGTGGAGGTGGTCCAGGAGCAGAAGATTGTTCAATGGCCGATTTGGCGCAGGCAGGTGGTGCCTTTGACTGGCTGGCAGAGGAGCCAAACCTCTATGCCGATGCCGACCTAGCGCAACGGGCCGGATAGCCCATAGCGGGTAGGGCGGGAAAGCGCAGCGCATCCCGCCACCGGCTGCGCACTGGCGAAAGGCGGAATGCGCTGCGCTTTCCCGCCCTACGCCAATTGGTGTTCT
>DATFDN010000371.1:0-3216 GCA_035252035.1 Acetobacteraceae bacterium
AGGCGGCCCAGCGCGGCGCGGCTGCCGGGGTAGGAGATCGGAAACCAGGCGCCCGCCTCCTCGGCGCGCACCGCGAGCACGGTGACGTCGCGGGCCGGCGTGAACGAGGCCGCCTGCATCCCGGCCACGACCGCGAGCCCCGCCAGCACACCAGCCGCGCCGTCATAGTTCCCGCCGCGCGGCACGGAATCGAGGTGGCTGCCGAGCACGATCCGCTTCGCCGCGCAGTCCCGGCCCGGCAGGGTCATGTAGAGATTGCCGGCCGGGTCGGTCTCCGTCTCCAGCCGCAGCCCTTCGGCGGTGGCGCGCACCAAGTCGTGCGCCGCCTGCTCGCCCGGCCCGTAGGCGTCGCGGGTGATGCCGATTCCGTCGAAGCCGCGTTCGCGCAGGCCCGCGAACAGGCGGGCCGCGAGGTCGATGTCGGGCGTGAGGCTAGCGCGCATGATGCCGCACCGTGACCGGCGCGGCGGGGTTTCGCAAGCCGCCCCGGACGGCGATAACGTGCGAGCCGTCAGGAGACAGCCCATGAAGCCTCGCCTGCTGTTCGCCGCCCTGCACACGCGCGATGTCGTCGCCCGCGCGCGCGCCGAGTTCGACGCCGTGGTGCATGAGGGCGCGGCGGACATGACCGCCGACGAGGTGATCGCGGCGGCCAACCGCCAGCAGAGCGAGGGCATCCTGTTCGTCAACACGCTTCCCTTCGATGCCGCGCTGATCGCGCGCCTGCCGGGCAGCGTGAAGGTGGGGGCCACCAGCACTGTGGGCTACGACCACATCGACGTGGCGGCGGCCAAGGCGCGAGGGATCGCCGTCACCAACACGCCGGGCGTGCTGAGCGAATGCGTGGCCGACTTCGCGTTCATGCTGCTGCTCGCGGCGGCTCGGCGGGCGCACGAGTACGACGCTGTCATGCGCGCGGGCTGGCGCCGGCGCATCGGCCAGGGCGAGCTGCTCGGCGTGCGCGTCTGGGGCAAGACGCTGGGCATTTTCGGCATGGGCCGCATCGGCCAGGCCGTCGCGCGGCGCGCGCGGGGCTTTGATATGCGCGTCGTCTATCACGCCCGAAAGCGACTGCCGCCCGAGCAGGAGCGGGGCGCGATCCATTTCGCCGATTTGCGGGACATGCTGCCCGCCTGCGACTTCCTCTCGCTGCACGCACCGGCCACCCCCGAAACCGAGCGCGTCATCAACGCCGAGACGCTCGCCCTGCTGCCGCGCGGGGCGGTCCTGGTGAACGTCGGGCGGGGCGGCTTGGTGGACGAGGAGGCGTTGCTCGCCGCCCTCACATCGGGCCATCTGTTCGCCGCCGGCCTGGACGTGTTCCGCAGCGAGCCCGATTTCGACATGCGCTTCGCGGCGTTGCCCAACGTGATCCTCGCGCCGCACTGCGGCAGTTCCACGGTGGAGACGCGCAATGCGATGGGCTTCCGCGCCCTCGACAACATCGCGTCCGTGCTGGCCGGGCGCGGGCCGATCGATCCACTCTGGACCTGACAGGAGCACGCCTCCCAACCGATCCGCACCCGGTGGTGTGACCGCCGCCACAGCGAAAACGCCCGTTTTGTGCGAAATCCTGGGCAACCTGGCCCTCGCGGCGGGAGGAGGCGGAGAATGGATTGGCAAGCCAAATTGGCGCTGATCGCGCAACGGAACCGGCGGGAAATCATCGAGGCGAAGCTGAGTCGGCGCGAAATGGTCAAGCTCGGCCTCCTCACCGCGGCGGGCACGCTGGTGCTCAAACCGGGATTGAGTGCCAGGGCCGAGGGCGGAGGCGGCCAGCCGTCCAGCCCGCCGACCACTCCGTTCGTGACGCAGCTTCCATTGCCGGTCCGCAAGTCGCCGGTCCCAGCGCTCAGCCCCGCGCCGACACTGAGCGCCAATACGCAGGGGGGCGAGGCGGCGAGAGGGGATCTTTCGTTCTTCGGCGCCGGGTCCGGGCAGTACCTGCCGCTCCAGCTCTTCGAGATCCATGCGCGGGAGGCGCAGCACGTCTTCGACCCGCAACTGCCGCCGAACACGGTCTGGGGATATGATGGCCTCTTCCCCGGCCCGATCATCAACGCCCAGTATGGCCAGCCGATCGTGGTCCGCATCCACAACGATCTGCCGGGGAATCATGCTGGCTTCGGCATACCCCAGATCTCGACCCACCTGCACAATGGCCACACGGGTTCCGAGAGCGACGGCTTTCCGCAGGATTTCTATGACACTGGGCTGTTCAAGGACCACTTCTACCAGAACCAGTATGCCGGGTTCACCACCCTGAAGCAGGGGAGCAACGGGAGCAGCGCCGCCGACGGCGATCCCAACGAGGCGCTCGCCTTCCTGTGGTTTCACGACCACCGGGCCGGGTTCACGGCGCAAAACGTCTACAAGGGGCTGGCCGGGCTCTTCACGCTGTTCGACGACATCGACACCGGCGACGAGACCGACATCGGAAGCACCGCCCTGCGGCTGCCGAGCAATGATCCGACGGATCAGACCCGCCAGTTCGATGTGCCGCTGGCCTTTACCGACAAGGTGTTCGACGCCGACGGGCAGCAATTCTTCGACATGTTCAACACCGACGGCATCCTGGGGGACAAGTTCCTCGTCAACGGCGTCATCCAGCCGTTCTTTCCCGTGGCACGCCGCAAGTACCGCTTCCGCCTGCTGAACATGGGACCGTCGCGCTTCTACGAATTCTTCCTGAGCAACAACCAGCCGTTCCTTCAGATCTCCAATGACGGCAACCTGCTGCCGCACCCCGTCATGCGCCAGAGCGTCCGGCTGGGCGTCGCCGAGCGCGCCGAGATCATCGTCGATTTCAGCAACAGCCGAATCGGCGACCAGATATTCCTGCAAAATCGCCTGGAACAGACCGATGGACGTGGTCCGACAGGAAAGATCCTCAATTCCGGCACCAATCTGCTGCGTTTCGATGTTGCGCGCGACGCCGCTGATAGCCCCCCGGTCCCGGCGAATCTGCGCCCGCTGCCGGCCATCGCCCTGGACGAGGTGAAGCAGACGCGCACCTGGGAGTTCAAGCGTGGCCAGGGCGCCTGGGAAATCAACGACAAGTTCTTCGATCCCAATGACGTGCGCGCCGCCGTGAAGCTCAACACCGCCGAGATCTGGACCCTGAAGAACGGCGGCCGGGGCTGGAGCCATCCGATCCACATTCACCAGGAGGAGTTCCAGATCCTCACCCGCAACGGCCGCAAGCCGCCGGCCCAG
>DATFDN010000372.1:0-7943 GCA_035252035.1 Acetobacteraceae bacterium
CAAATCAAGTGTCGGCCTTCCGGAGTCTGGCAGAGGCACGCGCCCATCTGCACGGCGACGATCTCCGGCACATTCAGGTGGCGGGCGATCGCGGCGATTTCCTCCCGTGTCAGCTCGCTCAACCCCACGCAGTCGTCATAGCTCAGCATCGTCGGCTCCCTTGCGCCGAGAGACATGGACTGGGCAGGCGAGGCGTCCCGCCTGCCCGCGCCGGTTCAGCCCTCCTGCCAGTAGGGGGTCACGCCGTAGCGCTCGTAGAGCGCTTGGAGCTGATCGCGCTGGACCTGGGTGGGCACCTCGTCGTGCTGCAATTGCGTGATCCGCTCCGGCTGCGCCGCGCCGCTCTTGAGCGTGAAGGCGTCAGCTTGGCTCGACCACGCGACCGCCTGGGCCGGGACCGGTACCCACTCCTCGCCAATGCCAAGGAAACCGCCCCGCGAGAGCAGCAGATAGGCGA
The DNA here is from genome assembly GCA_035252035.1 of Acetobacteraceae bacterium. Taxonomy (GTDB): domain Bacteria; phylum Pseudomonadota; class Alphaproteobacteria; order Acetobacterales; family Acetobacteraceae; genus DATFDN01. The sequence continues at coordinate 458 of DATFDN010000372.1, forward strand.
TTCGCCCGGTGCTCGGATCGATCATGATGCGGTCGATCTCGCCGATGGTGTCGCCATTGGCCGCCTTCACCACTTCGCCCCGAACGTCTTGAGCCACGGTCCAGGCCGGCCCGAGCCTGAGGATTTCGCCTGGGCGAACAAGCACGAAGCGGTCAGGATGGACGGCGCGCTCGCCTGACGGGGGCAGCACGTAGCCGGACGGCATGGCTATGGCGTAGTGTTCGTAGATCTGGCCGACGCGGCCTGGCTCGCCAAGCTCGTCCAGACGGGCAGGGTCGAAGCGCGGTCCGGCGGCGATCCGGTCCACGCTCAACGCGACGTTCATCACATCCTCGTCGCGGCTCAGGTGCAGCGCCGAGAATGGAACGGCGGCATGGGACTCGCCGATGTCCAGAGCGCCAGCGGAACCGACGAGCGCGTACGCGGCATCCCCTCTCTCCAGATCGACAACGATCGATCGGATGCGGCCGGCCTCGCGGCCTTGCGGATCGCGCAGCATCCGGCCGGCGATGTCCTGGGCCGAGGTGACGGAAATCCAAGGAGTCAGCTTGGCTGCTTCGGTCCGGATGGGTGACGGCCCCGTGTTCTCTCCAGGGACGGCGGCGACCGCGAGCACGGGCGCTGCCCCAAGCACGAGGACGAGCGCGGATGTCAAAACATGTTTGCGCATTGGGAACTCCTTCACGCGTGGAGTGGGTCCGGGGAGCTGTCGGTCAGTGCGACACGCGCGCGAGCCCAAGCCGCTGGCGGATGGCGCCCAGCACGGCCATCTCGCGCGGGCAGGCCCCGCCGTCCGCGACCGCGACGTGCGCCGCCGCGCTGGCGACGAGCGCCGCCTCTTCCCGAGGGGTGAGGGAGCGCAGCCCGTTGACGGCGGCCCATAGCGCGGCCTCCGGTCCGGCTCGCAGATGCCCGGCGCGGGTGTTGAAGGCGTCGAGAATCGATCGAGGGCCGAACCACGGCAGCAGGTTCCGCGCGTGCAGGAACGCCACGAGGCCGCGCCGCTCAGCGGGCCGCACGACCCCGTCCGCGCACGCCACCACCGCGGCCGCCGTGACGATCGCGAGCATCAGGTTGGTCGCGGGCTGTTCGCGCCAGGTGGCGTTCGCCGCATCGTAAAGCGCGCGCTTGCGGTCGAGGGACGCGGGGGAGACCGACATTGAGCAATGCTCCTCTGGTTGCTGCGTTGCGCACCCAGGGAGGTCGATCGTCCAGCGGAGAGATGGGCCAGCAACAGATCGACACGGCACCGAGGCGCGCGGCGATCCGACATCGCGGAGTTGGCCGGTATCGTGACCGGCGTCTCCGCCAGAGGGGCCCGGATCTTGTTGTGCGAGTCACGTAGGGCCAGGCGTCGCGGGTTCAAGCGCGGCCGGAGGCTTAATGTTATGTCAGGCTGCGTGCCCCGTGGGTTCACGTGAATTCCCGCTTTCGCGGGAATGGCGGCGGAGGTTGGCGATTCTAGAACAGGGTTCCCACCAACGCCGTGGCGCGCTCGCGCTGAGCGGCTAGCCTCGCAGTCCGCCCCTCGTCAGCCGCGGCGGCACCGCCTCGACGAAATACGGCAGCTCCGCCTTGTAGTTCACGAAGGACAGTCCCACGCCCGCGAAACCGGCGTCGCTGATGCGCGCGAGCTCTCCCGCGATCCGATCCGGCGTGCCAATCAGCGGATAGGTGCCGGCGCCGCCGACGAAGCGCTTGCGGTGCAGCCGGTATGCGGCCGGGTCGTGGGAGGTGGAGAATTTCTCCTTCGTGCCCATGTAGCGGTCCGCGCCCTCGGTGTCCTCCATCTCCACGGCGTAGTGCTCGTAGTACGCCTCCGCCTCCTCCTGCGTCGGGCGGCAGACCACGTGGCAGCAGGTGTACACGCCCACCTCCCGCCCCGCCGCCCCGGCCCGGCGCCGCATGTCCTCCACCTGGGCGCGGCCGGCCTCGATATCGATGAACGTGGTGAACAGGAAATCCGCCGCGCGCGCCGCGAAGTCGCGCCCAGGGCCGGAGAAGCCCGCGTTCAGCGTCACCGGCCTGGGGCGCTGCACGGGTCGGGGCCTCCCCGAAACACCGCGCAGGTCGTAGTGCTTGCCAGCGAAGTCGAAGGGCGCGTCCTCGATGTAGATGCGCGTCAGGATCTCGAACCACTCCAGCCCCTGGCCGTAGCGGTCCTCGATCATGGGCAGCCCGAAGCAGCCGAACTCCTCGGGGTTCCAGCCGCAGACGATGTTGAGCCCCGCGCGCCCGCCGCTCGCGTGATCGATCGTCGCCAGCGCCTTGGCGGCGAACACCGGATGGACCATGGGCACATGCACCGTGGCGAACAGCGCGATCCGCTCGGTCAGGCCGGCCAGCGCGGCGGCCTCGGTCAGCGTCTCGAACGACCACTCGCGGGCGTTCGTCGCGCCGCCGAACCCCTTCCAGCGCGCGATCGGCAGGAAGAACTCGAACCCCGCGCGGTCGGCCATGCGCGCGACCTCCACCACCTCGGGCCACGACGCGCGCCAGCGCTCGGGCACGCGGGTCAGCGCCAGCCCGCCATCGGCATTGGCCGAGAAAATGCCGAGCTTGAGCCGGTTCGGGCCACGCATCGGATTGACGCGGTCTGGCATCGTTCGCCCCTTCCAGGCGTGTTCGGGATCATCTAGCTTGGCCCCGACACATCAGCCAAGGAACGCAGCCACCCATGCGGATCGTGTGCGCGGGCGGAGGACCGGCGGGCCTGTACTTCGCGATCCAGATGAAGCGGCGCGATCCGTCGCACCGCGTCACCGTGATCGAGCGCAACCGCCCCTACGACACGTTCGGCTGGGGCGTGGTGTTCTCCGACGAGACGCTGCGCAACCTGGAGGGCGCCGATCCGCCGTCCCGGCAGGAGATCCTCGACGGCTTCGCGCACTGGGACGACATCGACATCCACTACAAGGGACGCGTCATCACCTCGGGCGGCCACGGCTTCGCCGGCATCGAGCGCAAGCACCTTCTCAACATCCTGCAACGCCGCGCGGAGCAACTGGGCGTGGAGCTGATCTTCCAGCGCGAGGTCGAAGACGTCACGGAGTTCCCGGACGCGGACCTGATCGTGGCTTCGGATGGCATCAACAGCAAGATCCGAACCCGTCACGCGGCGCACTTCAAGCCACGCATCGACGTGCGCAAGAACAAGTACGTTTGGCTCGGGACGCATCGCGTGTTCGAGGCGTTCACCTTCATCTTCGTCGAGACTGAATGGGGGTGGTTCCAGGCGCACGCCTACCGCTTCAACCGCGACACCTCCACCTTCATCGTCGAGACCACGGAGGGGGCCTGGCGCGCGGCGGGGCTCGACCAGCTTGACGGCGGCGGCACGATCGCCTTCTGCGAGCGCCTGTTCGCGCCCTGGCTCGACGGGCACCGGCTGCTCGCGAACACGAACCATCCGCGCGGCGTGCAGTGGACCAGCTTCCCCCGCGTCGCCAACGAGACCTGGGTGATGGGCAATGTCGTGCTGATGGGCGACGCCGCCCACTCGGCGCACTTCTCCATCGGCTCCGGCACCAAGCTCGCGCTGGAGGACGCGATCGCGCTGGCGCGCGCCTTCGACCGGCATGGCGCCGATGTGCCCGCCGCCCTCGCCGCCTACGAGGCCGAGCGCAAGATCGAGGTGTTGCGCATCCAATCGGCCGCCCGCAACTCCACCGAATGGTTCGAGAGCGTCGCCCGCTACGCGCATCTGGAACCGGAGCAGTTCGCCTACAGCCTGCTCACGCGCAGCCAGCGCATCAGCCACGCGAACTTGCGCCTGCGCGACCGGCCTTGGCTGGAGGGCGTCGAGCGGTGGCTCGCCGAGCGCGCCGAGTTCCCGACCAACCGGCCAATCCCACCGATGTTCCTGCCGTTCCGGATGCGCGCGATGCGCCTGGCCAACCGCGTCGTGGTCTCGCCGATGGCGACCTACAGCGCGCGGGACGGAATGCCCAACGACTTTCACTTGGTCCACCTGGGCGCCCGCGCGCTGGGCGGGGCCGGGCTGGTGTTCACCGAGATGGTGTGCGTCACCCCGCAAGGGCGCATCACGCCGGGCTGCGCGGGGCTGTGGTCGGAGGCGCAGATGCGGGAATGGGCGCGCGTCGTCGCCTTCGTCCATGCGCAATCGGAGGCGAAGATCTGCCTGCAACTCGGCCATTCCGGACCGAAGGGCTCCACCCAGCTCGGCTGGCAGGAGATGGACGCGCCGCTCGCCGAAGGGAACTGGGAGCTGATCGCGCCTTCGTCCGTTCCCTGGAGTCCGCGCAACCAGATCCCCCGGCCGATGACGCGGGCCGACATGGACGCGGTGCGCGAGGCGTTCGCGCTGGCGACGCGGCTGGGCGATCAGGCGGGATTCGACATGCTGGAGCTGCACGCCGCCCATGGCTACTTGCTCTCCGCCTTCATCTCGCCGCTGACGAACCAACGGGAAGACGAGTACGGCGGCACGCTGGAAAACCGTCTGCGCTTCCCGTTGGAGGTGTTCCGCGCCATGCGCGCCGCGTGGCCCGCGCACAAGCCGATGTCGGTGCGCATCTCGGCGACCGATTGGGTGGAGGGCGGCATCACCAGCGCGGACGCGGTGGCGATCGCGCGCGCCTTCCAAGTTGCGGGCGTCGATCTGATCGATGTCTCCGCCGGCCAGACCTCGATTCGCGCACAGCCCGTTTATGGGCGGATGTTCCAGACCCCGTTTTCCGATCAGATCCGGAACGAGGTCGGCGTCGCGACGATGGCGGTCGGCAATATCACCGAACCCGACCACCTGAACTCCATCATCGCCGCCGGCCGCGCCGATCTCTGCGCGCTCGCCCGCCCGCACCTGGCCGATCCGCATTTCGCCCTGCGCGCCGCCGCCGGACTGGGCTACGCCGACCAGTGGTGGCCGAAGCAGTACCTGGCCGGCAAGGCGCAGATCGAGCGGCTGGCGCAGCGGATGGAGGGGGATTATTCGAGGGTGATATGAGCGACCCTCACCCGCCTCGCTCGCGCTCGGCGGCCTCTCCCGCAAGCGGGAGAGGCGAAGAGTCGAGCGGCACTTCGCCATCACCTCTCCCGCTTGCGGGAGAGGTCGGCGTGCCCCGCGCGCCGGGTGAGGGTCCGCTCCACGGCCTCACCGCCCTCGTCACCGGCGGCGCCAAGGGCATCGGCCTCGCCATCGCCCGCCGCCTCGCCGACGATGGCGCGGCCGTCGCGATCCTCGGCCGCGACACCGCCGCGCTGGACAAGGCCGCGCGCGAACTCGGCGCCCGCCATGAAGTTGCCGACGTCACGGATCGCGACGCGCTGCGCGAGGCGATGGCCGCGCTCGGCCCGTGCGATATCCTGGTGAACAACGCCGGCGCCGCGATCTCCAAGCCGTTCCTCAAGCACCGGGCGCGCGACTTCCAAGCGATGCTGGCGGTGAACCTGCTCGGCGCCGTCACCGCCTGCCAATCGGCGCTGCCCGCCATGCGCGCGAACCGCTTCGGGCGCATCGTCAACATCGCCAGCACGGCGGGCCTGAAGGGCTACGCCTATGTCACCGCCTACGTCGCGGCCAAGCACGCGCTGGTGGGCTTCACCCGCGCCCTGGCCTTGGAGACGGTGAAGGACGGCATCACCGCCAACGCGGTCTGTCCCGGCTTCACCGATACCGATATGGTGGCCCGCTCGGTCGTGACCATCGCCGCCTCCAGCGGGCGGCCAACGGAGGAGGCGCGCGCGCTGCTCGTCCGCGGCAACCCCGCTGGGCGGCTGGTCCGGCCGGAGGAAGTGGCCGAGGTGGTCGCCTTTCTGTGCCGGCGCGATGCCGGCGCGATGACCGGACAGGCGATCGCCGTCGCGTGCGGGGAGGTGTGAGGCCGAATGAGCGAGACCGGCACCGGCCAGCGAATCCTGCAACCCGCGTCCTGGCCGCGCCCGCGCGGCTACGCGAACGGAATCGTCGCGGCCGGGGAGACGATCTTCCTCGCTGGCCAAGTCGGCTGGGACGCCGGGGGGCGCTTCGCCGAGGGCCTGGCGAACCAAGCGGGACAGGCGCTGTCCAATGTAGTGATGCTGCTCGCCGAGGCGGGGGCCGGACCGGAGCACCTCGTTCGCCTGACCTGGTTCGTCACCGACCTGCGCGCGTATCGCGAGAACCAGGGGACGATTGGCACCGCTTACCGCCGTGTCATCGGAAAGCACTTTCCCGTTATGTCCGTCATCGGCGTCTCGCAACTTGTCGAGCCGGAGGCGCTGGTGGAGATTGAAGCGACCGCGGTACTGCCATCTCGCTTGGAGAGGGGGACATGAGAACGCGCCTGTTCGCTGCCGCCACGGCCTTGGGGGTGCTGGCGGTGTCCGGGATGGCCCAGGCGCAAATCAGGATCGGCGCCATCCTGTCCATCAGCGGCCCCGCCGCGTCGATGGGCGTGGGCTACAAGGGCGCGTTCGACTTCTTCCCGAGCGAGATCGCCGGGCAGAAGGTGGACTACATCATCCGCGACGACGGGACCGACGCGAACACGGCGTTCACCATCGCGCAAAAGATGATCTCCGACGATCATGTCGATGCCCTCATCGGCCCATCCCTCACCGCGTCGGATGCCGCCGTCGCGCCGCTGGCGAATCAGGCGCGCGTGCCGATGATCGCCATGGCGCCCTATGAGTACGATCCGGCCAAGCAGCCCTACACGTTCAACGACGCCCAGCCGCTGTCGCTCATGGTCTCGGTCGTCTTCAAATACATGCAGCAGCGCGGCGTGAAGGATATAGGCTACATCGGGTTCTCCGACGGGTGGGGCGACCAGGTGCTCGCGGCGTCGAGGCGAGCCGCGCAGGCCGACGGGATCAAGATCCTGGCCGACGAACGCTATGCGCGCACCGACACCTCGGTGGAGGCGCAGGCGCTGAAGCTGATAAGCGCGCGTCCGCAGGCGGTGATGATGGGAAACTCAGCGACTCCGGCCGCGCTGCCGGTGATCGCCTTGCGCCGTCGCGGCTTCAAGGGCGGCATCTATGGCAACCACGGCATCGTCACCCCGGCGTTCATCAAGGTGGGCGGCACGGCGGCGGATGGCGTGATCGCCGACACTTCGCCGCTCGTCGTCTACGAGCAACTTCCCGAGGGCAACGCGGTCAAGCCGGTGGCGACCATGTTCGCCGAGGAGTACACGAAGAAATTCGGCCCGCAGAGTCTCAATCCTTTCGCGGGCTACAGCTTTGACGCGATGCTGCTGCTGAAGAACGCGATCCCCGAGGCGCTGAAAGCGGCCAAGCCCGGCACCGAGCCGTTCCGTGCCGCGCTGCGCGACGCGTTGGAGAAGATCCACGATCTGGTCGGCGTCAGCGGGGTCTACACGATGTCGCCCACCAACCACAACGGACAGGACGAGCGGACCGCCGTGCTGGTGGAGGTAAAGGACGGCGCCTGGAAGGCGATCCGTTGACGCGGACTGAAAGATGATGCGGACCAAAAGAGCCCCTCTCCCCCCGGAACGGGGGGAGAGGTTGGGTGAGGGGG
>DATFDN010000373.1:0-4046 GCA_035252035.1 Acetobacteraceae bacterium
GGATCGCTACAAGCCGAACACGACGACGGTTGGCGCGCCGCCGGCGAGGTATTTGGCGAACGACGTATTACCGGTCATGGCGGCGACATATTGCCGGCCATGCACCGAGTAGGTCGCGATGCCGCCACCGAACGAACCGCCGGTGTTGAAGCTGTACAGCACCTTGCCGTCTGTCGCGTCCAGCACCAGGAAGTTGCCCGCCGTGTCGCCGGTGAACACGACGTCACCGGCGGTCGGGGTCACGGCCGCGATCATCGGCACGCCGGGCAGCCGCAGGCGCCACTTGACGTCGCCGGAGACGGCGTCAATCGCCGTCGTCCAGCCAACTGACTGGTCCAGCGGATCGCGCGTTCCGAAGCCGTTGGCCCAGCCGGCATACTGCATGCCCTTCACATATTTCGGTTGCGGGCCCATGGCGGCGAAGGCGCACCAATCCTGCGAGTTGATGTACAGCAGATGCGTCGCCGGGCTGTAGGCGGCGCCGTTGTACAGCAGCGCCTGGACCGGGCAGAAATGCACGCCTTTCTCGGTGACGGGCGCATCAGTGTTTTCCTGCCGCACGATCGGCACCTTGAACTTCAGCTTTCCGTCCGCCCGGTCCAGCACCGTCAGCACGCCGTCCTTACCGGCGGCGGCGACCAGCTTCTCGCCGTCCGGCCCGTCGAAGGCCGCGGCGACCGTGGTATCCCAGTCATGACCATCGTTGGGCACGAGTTGGTAGTACCATTTCAGCTTGCCTGTCGCGGGGTCGAGCGAGACGACCGAATTGGTGTACAGATTGGCGCCCGGCCGCATTTCGGGATGGAAGTCCGGCGCCGGATTGCCGATCGGCACCAGCAGCATGTTGTCCTTGGCATCCAGGCTATAGGTGCTCCAGGTGCTGCCGCCGCCTTTCAGCGCGCTTTGCGGGTCTTTCCAGCTATCGGCCCCCGGCTCGTCGCCGCGCGGCAGCCAACCGAAGTTCCAGACCTCGCTGCCGTCGCTGGCCCTGAAGGCCATCATCGCGCCGTCGATGCCCCAGTCGCCGCCGGCCTTGCCCATGAAGACCATGTCCTTCCAGATGATCGGGGCGGCGGCGGCGAATTCGCCGAGCGTCGGGTCCATGATCTGGCGCTGCCAAAGCAGTTTGCCGGTCTTGGCATCCAGCGCGATCAGCGCGCCGTCCGGCGTGCCGCGGACGACGCGCCCGTCGGCGATCGCCACACCCTTGTTGTTGGGCTGCACCTCCGGGCCCCAGGGCTGATAGTGATATTCCCATTGCTTGCGGCAACTCGCGGCGTCGATCGCGTACACACCGTGCGCGGTGGTGACATACATCGTACCGTCATAGATCACCGGGCCGGTCTGGAACGTGCCGATCTCGCCAAGCTGGAACATGCAGATCGGCCGCAGCCTGGCGGCGTTGGTGGTGTCGATCTCCTTCAGGGGCGAGTAGCGGTATCCCATGTAGCCCTTGTTGTACATCAGCCAGTTCGTGCCGTCTGTGTCCGACGCGTCGAGCTCCGCCTGCGTCGGCGCGTGCCCCACTGGCTGCGAGACGGCGACTTGCGGCGGTTTGCCGGTGGCCACGGACGGCTGCCCAGGCGTGGCGGGCGGGGTGATTGTCCTGTCCAGCGATGCGATCTGCAACGCTCCTTCGCCGGAGGGAAAGCCGTTGGCTTGGAGGATGAGCGCCATTAGGCCGAGCGACTGTTTTTCCGTCATCGATCCGGGCGCCGTGAGCGGCATGAGGGTATGCACCTCCTGCCACAGATCATTCAGCGTGCGGCCCGACCATTTGCGCAGGAACTCCGCCCCCTTGAGCGCTGGCGCCGAGCCGCCGCCCAGAGTCCCGCCATGACACGCCGCGCAGGCGGTGGCGTAATCCCCTCGCGCGGCACTGGCCTGGGCGTCGCTGAACCAGCCGGCCTGTGCCTGCGACGGTGATGGCTGGGCGGGCGGGCTCGCCGGTGGTGCCGATGGTGTCTGCTGGGCCAAAGCCGAGGGGCCAAGAAGCGTGATGAGTGCCGCAACCCCGAGACCGGCGCGCGAGTGTATCGCGTGGTGCATGGCGCCCCCCCTTGAACCGGCATCGGTTTTGCAAGTTCCAGCCAGGCCGGTTGCGCCCAGCTTGATGCTGCTGCCGGCATGCATTCAACTGGCGGGAGAATGGCTCGCAGGATCTTGATGCCGTTGCGTATACCCTTACCGTCCCGCGCCGCGGGTCAAAACTCGTCAATTGATCCGGAAGGGCGTCGTCAGCTTGGCGGTGGGTAGGCGTCGGCGCGCCCACATAAAACGCGCGACGCATTTCCCACGCTCTTGCCTCGGCCAAGCCGGGGAGGGAACGTGCGTCGAAGCCCCAACAACCAAATGGGAGGCCGGGGATGAACGACACGGTGGCCGAACAGGTCCGCTACGAACAGCCGGCGCCGCATATCGCGCGCATCGTCATGGCCCGGCCGGAGGCGCGCAACGCGCAGGGCTTGCAAATGACCTACGAGCTGGCCGCCGCGTTCGATCGCGCGGCGCGGGACGACGCGGTGAAGGTGATCATCCTGGCCGGCGACGGCCCGCATTTCTCCGCTGGTCACGACCTGAGCGGCGATGGCGGCAAGACCTGGCGGGACTTTCCCATCCTGGGCACCTGGGCGGGATTCGACGCGCCCGGCATGGAGGGCCGCTTCGCGCGCGAGAAGGAGATCTACCTCGAACTGTGCGAGCGGTGGCGCAACCTGCCGAAGCCCACGATCGCCGAGGTGCGCGGCGTGTGCGTCGCTGGCGGGCTGATGCTCGCCTGGGTCTGCGATCTGATCGTCGCGGCCGAGGACGCGCGCTTCAAGGATCCGGTGGTCGAATTCGGCATATGCGGCGTGGAGTTCTTCATGCATCCCTGGGAGCTGGGGGTGCGCAAGGCGAAGGAGCTGCTGTTCACCGCCGATTGGCTCTCGGCCGAGGAGGCGCGGGAGCGGGGCATGGTGAACCGCGTCGTGCCGGCGGACCGCTTGCAAGCCGAGGTGATGGAGCTGGCCGAACGCATCGCGCGCAAGCCGCTGTTCGCGCTGAAGACGGCGAAGGAGGCGGTGAACAACGTGCAGGACAGCATGGGACGGCGCACCGCGATGATGCACTCCTTCGCCTTGCATCATCTGATGCACGCGCATAACCAGCTTCTGTACGGGATGCTAGTCGATCCGAACGGGTTGCCGGAGGCGGTCCGGGCGAAGTTCCTGGAGCGGGTGGCCAAGGCGAAGGCGGGCGCGGGAGAATAGCGGATGCAATCAGGGCAGGACTGGCCGGACGCGATTCATGCTTTGCTGCGGCAGCACGGAATCCGGCAGGTCGCGCTGGTGCCGGATGCCGGGCACGCGCGGTTGATCGGTCTCTGCCTGGCGGACAATGCGATGGAGGTCGTCTCGCTGACGACGGAGGAGGAAGGTGTCGCGCTGCTCGCCGGCGCCTGGCTCGGCGGGGACAAGGGCATCTTGCTGATGCAAAGCTCGGGCGTAGGCAATTGCGTCAACATGCTCTCGCTCAGCATCCTGCACCGCACGCCGCTGCCGATGATCGTGACGATGCGCGGCGATTTCGGCGAGTTCAATCCGGCGCAGGTGCCGATGGGCAACGCGACGCAGCCGGTGCTGGAGGCGATGGGCGCGCTGGTCCGCCGCGCCGACCGGGCGGAGGATGTCGCGCCGACAGTGGACGCCACCATCCGCCTCGCCTTCAACACCTACCGCCCGACCGCGACCCTGATCGGCCAGCGTGTGCTCGGCGCCAAGACATTCGGAAAGGACTGAGCGATGGCGGAGTCGGGCAAGCTGGATCGCCGGGAGCTGTGCCGCGCCGTGCTCGCCGACCGTGGCACGCTCCTGGTGGTCGCGGGACTCGGGGCGCCAGCCTGGGACATCACGGCGGTCGGAGATCGGCCGGAGAACCTGCCCCTCTGGGGCGGCATGGGCGGGGCGGCGATGATCGGGCTGGGGTTGGCGATCGCGCAGCCGGGGCGGAAGGTGCTCGTCATCACCGGCGATGGCGAGATGCTGATGGGGCTCGGCGGCCTGGCG
>DATFDN010000374.1:0-9227 GCA_035252035.1 Acetobacteraceae bacterium
CAGGTCCGCGACGTGAGGCCGTTCGACCTCATCACGGTTCCGGCCTGGACCTGGCACCAGTTCCGCGCCAACGCGGGAGAGCCGCTTGGCTTCCTCTGCATGGTCAATGCCGAGCGCGACCGACCCCAACTGCCTGACGCGGAAGCCATGGCCGAGCTGCGCGCGCAACCGGAAGTGGCGGCTTTCCTCGCCTCGTAGGGCGGGATGGTGCCAGCCTATCTCGCCTTTTAACAGTGCGCGGACCAGTGGCGGGATGGCAGTTCCTGCCCCGCCCTGCCCCCCAATTTCCGCCGCGACCCAGGACGAAAAGTCCCCTTATCCACCCTACGGAATCGTGATTCGGTTCCGAACTTTTTGTGAAGTTTCGTTTCTTTCAAGGAGGCTAGACTCCGAATTCTAGACCTCTCGTGGGGGAGGAAACGAAAATGGTGAGTCGGCTTCTATGCGGCGCCGTCGCCGCAGTGGTCGCGCTCGGACCGGCGGCGGCAAAAAGTGCCAATCTGGGACGGTGGGGCGCGACCATACAGTTCCCCAGCATCCCGGTTTCGGCCGCCGTGCTGCCGGACGGCAACCTTTTGACCTGGGCTTCGAACCAGCCCTGGTTCTTCGAAGGCGACATTGGCCAGCAGGCCAGCCAGACCTATACGTCCGTCTATAACCCCGCCACCGGCGGCTTCGAGGCGACGGTGCAAACCAGCATGATGGCGGACATGTTCTGCTCCGGCATCGCGTACTTGACCGATGGCCGCATCCTGGTCAATGGCGGCAGCAGCAGCCAGCATACCGCCCTTTACGACCCGGCGACCGATAGCTGGACATCGGATGCCTCAATGAACATCAGTCGCGGCTACAACAGCACCGTCACCCTGTCGGACGGCCGCGCCTTCACGATCGGCGGTTCCTGGTCCGGGGACGGCGTCCCCAAGGATGGAGAGATATGGGCGAAGAATGTCGGCTGGGCCACGACCGCCGTCCCGGATAGCGCGATCCTTGCCGACGACCCGATCGATGACCAGCAGGGCTATATATCGGTAGGCGACAATCATCCCTGGCTGTTCGCGGCCCCCAATGGCCGCATCTTCCATGCCGGTCCCGGTCCGCAAATGAACTGGATCGACACGAGCGCCCAAGGCACCGCAATGTCAGCCGGAAACCGCGCCGATGACGCCTACAGCCAGAATGGCGTCGCCGTCATGTGGGCGCCGGGCCAAATTCTCAAGGCCGGCGGCGCCCCGAGCTATACCGACGCGTACGCGACGACGAGCGCCTATGTCATCGACGTCACGGCCGGCTTCGCCAACCCGAACGTCAACACCGCGATAGTGCGGAAGGCCGGCTCGATGGCCTATCCGCGCGCCTACGCCAACGGCGTCGTGCTGCCGGGCGGCGGCGTGCTTGTCATCGGCGGGCAGGGTTACGCGCACCAGTTCTACGACGACAATTCGATCCTGACCCCGGAGCTCTGGAGTCCCGTGACGGGGACGTTCACTCCCTTGGCGCCCATGGCCACGCCGCGCAACTATCACAGCGTGGCGCTCCTCATGCCGGACGGCCGGGTGTTCTCCGGCGGAGGCGGCCTCTGCGGCGAGGGTTGCCCGGCCAATCACTCGGACGGCGCCTTCTTCTCGCCGCCTTACCTGTTCCAGGCGGATGGCAGCACGCCCGCACCCCGCCCCGTCTTGGTGCGGGCACCGGCGAGCGCGCGCCTTGGCGATCTGCTCACGGTCAGCACGAACGGCCCCGTGGCGGCCTTCGAACTCATCCGCCTCTCGGCAACGACGCACACCGTCAACACGGATCAGCGGCGCGTGCCGCTGAGCTTCTGGCCAGGAGGCTCGACCAACACCTATGACCTGAGCATTCCCTGGGAACCAGGGATCGTGGTCCCCGGCTACTGGATGCTGTTCGCGCTCGATGCCAGCGGCGTGCCAAGCGTGGCGAAGATCATCTTCATCAATTTCTGGTCGCCGTGAGCCGGCAAGGGGCGCCAACTCCCCCTCCCCTTGCGGGAGGGCACCGGGGGAGGAACACCCGCTTTCACCCAATCCGCTCCTTGATCCGGTCCGCCACCCGCAGCGCGTTCGCGATGATCGTCAAGGTCGGGTTCACCGCGCCAATCGACGGAAAAAAGCTGGCATCGGTCACATAAAGGTTGTCCAGCTCATGCGCCTTGCAATCGAGATCGAGCACCGAGGACGCGGGATCGGCGCCGAAGCGCAGCGTCCCGGCCTGGTGCGCGGTGCCGCCGATCGGGATATTCTTGCCGAGATAGAGCCTGCGCTCCAGCAGCACCGGATGCGCCCCGGCAACACCCATCAGGTGCTCCAGTTTCCTCTTTAGCCGGTGATGCGCCTCCATGTTGTTCTCGGTCAGATCGAGCACGACGCGCCCGTCCTCGTAGAAGACGCGGTTCTCCGGGCGCGGCAGATCCTCGCTCGACAGCCAGAAATCCAGCGAATGCAGCGCCATCTTCTCGAACGGCCAGTCGGGCAGCCAGGACAGCCATTCGGGCAACGCCTCGCCGCGGATCTGGCCGGTGTGGGAGGTGGCGCACATCTGGATCAGGCCGAGCGGGAACTCCCAATCATGGGAGCGGAAGTAGAAATCGCTCACGGCCAGCGTCTTCTGGAACACCGTTCCGTTCGGCTCACGCAACAGCGCCATCAGCACCGACTGGTTGTGGCGCATGTAGTTGCGCCCGACTTGGCCCGAGCCGTTGGCAAGCCCATGCGGGTGCTTTTCGTTGGCCGAGCGCAGCAACAGCAGCGCCGAGCTCAGCGCGCCGCACGCCACCACCACGATGTCGGCGGAATACTCCTCGACGCCTCCCGCTCGAATCACATGCACCGCCTTGATGCTGCGCCCCGAGGCGTCCGTCTCCAGCCGGGAGACGTAGGCGTTGGTCAGCAAGGTGAGGTTGGGGTGCGCCGCCAGGGCAGGATCGACGCAGACCACCTGCGCGTCCGCCTTGCCGTTCAGGGGGCACGGATACCCGTCGAACATGTCGCAGCGGATGCAAATGCTGGTAGGAGTCGCCTTCCCGTCCTTTTCGTCCAGCAGGATACCAAGGGGCAAATGGAACGGGTGCAGCCCCTCGCCGCGGAATGTCTCCGCCAGGGCCTCGATGCGCGGCTCGTGCGAGACGGGCGGGTAGGGGAAGGGCGCGCCGGACGGCGGCTCGGTCGGATCTTCGCCGCGCTGCCCATGCACATAGAACAAACGCTCCGCCTCCGTGTAGTACGGCTCGAACGCATCATAGCCGAGCGGCCAGGCAGGGGAGATGCCGTCCACGTGCCGGATTTCGCCAAAGTCCTCCTTGCGCAAGCGAAGAAGCGCCGCACCATACACCTTAGAGTTGCCACCAACGAAATAATGCAGGCCCGGATGGAATTCCCGTCCGTCCTTTCCATACCAAGTCTCCTTCGCCTGGTACGTCGCATCGACGAACACCGCCTTGGAACTCCAATTCGTCCGGGACCGGGGCAGGTAGTCGCCGCGCTCCAGCAGCAGGATGCGCTTGCCGGTCTTGGCCAGCTTCCAGGCCATCGACCCGCCGCCCGGACCCGAGCCGATAATGATAACGTCATAGTGCTCTTTGCTCATCGCGCCTCTCGCCCCTTGTGATCGCACAACGAATGGCGTGAGATACTGTCCGTTGCGGATTGGCCGCTGCAACCCGCCGGATCGCGGGGCGAAAGAGGGGGACAACGGAATGGAACCGAGCCGCGCGACCGAGCTGGCGATCCGCTATCTATTGGTGTCGCTGTTCTTCCCCTTCAGCGCGCTCGACAAGACCCTGAACTTTCGCGGCGCCGTCACCCAGGCGAAGGAAATGGTGCCCGCCGAGAAGCCGGCGCAGGCGATGATCCTGGCCGGGCTGGCGGTCGAGGTCGCGATGCCGCTCGCCATCCTGACCGGCAAATTCGACCGCCTCGCCGCCCTGGTCATGGCCGGGTATTGCGGCGCCACGGCGGTGCTGTTCAAGCGGTTCTGGGAACCCGGCGATTTCTGGCATCCCGGCCCGAGCCGGGGGCGGGATCTGTTCTGGGACTTCATGAAGAACTTCTCGCTGGCCGGCGGCTTCCTGCTGATCACGTTCGGGACGCGCGCGGGCGCCTCGCGCGGCTTCCTCGCCAACCCGTTCTCCTCGACCCGGCCCTACGACAAGAGAACGCGCCCATGAGCACGAACGAAAAACCGGCCCTCGGCTACTGGCATCTATGGCTCGACGAGGAGGGCGTGAGCCACCAGACTCGCTGCCAGATGACCGAGTTCGAGATGAAATCGATCAGCGGCGGCGCCGCGGCGCAGTGGCAGGGCAACAAGGTCAAGGCGGAGATGACCGTGGAGTTCACCGTGCTCCCCGTCGGCTGGCGGGGCGCGTGGCACCCGAACCCCAAGCCGCAGTGGATCGTCCCGCTCTCCGGGCGATGGTTCGTCGAATCGATGGATGGGCAGCGGGTGGAGATGGGGCCGGGCGACATCTCCTTCGGAGAGGACCAGGGCAGCCGCGAACGGGACGGCAAGAGCGGACACGCCTCGGGCACGGTGGGCAACGAGCCGGCGGTGCTGATGCTCGTGCAGTTCGAGACCCCGCCCACCGTCGCCTCGCCCTGCCGCTTCAGATAAGCCGTGGACGGGTTCGAAATCCACGACCGGCGCTTCGCCCACTACGTACTCGCCAACGCGAAGCTGGAAACGCTCGCCGCCGGTTTCCGCTGGATTGAGGGGCCGGTCTGGGTGGGCGACGCCGATTGCCTGCTGTTCCAGGACTTGCCACGCAACCGAACGATGCGCTGGAGCGAGGCGACGGGCGTCTCCGTCTATCGCGCGCCCTCCGATTACGCCAACGGGCAGACGCGCGACCGCCAGGGCCGGCTGGTCGCGTGCTCCCATCACGGCCGCTGCCTCTATCGCACCGAGCTGGACGGACATGTGACCACGCTGGTGACGCGCCATGATGGCAAACGGCTGAACGCGCCCAACGACGTGGTGGTGAAATCGGACGGCACGATCTGGTTCTCCGATCCGCTCTACGGCATCCTCAACGACTACGAGGGCGGCCGCCAGGAATCGGAACAGCCGCCCGCGCTCTATCGCTTCGATCCCGCGTCCGGCGACATCCGGGTGATGGCGGGCGATTTCGACGGTCCGAACGGCTTGGCCTTCTCCCCCGACGAGAAGCGGCTCTATGTCGCCGAGACCGGTGATCAGACGGGCGACAACCCGCGCCAGTACATTCGCGCCTTCGAGGTGTCGCAGGACGGCACTCGCCTTTCCGGCGGCGACGTGTTCCACAAGGTGGAGCCCGGCTACTGCGACGGATTGCGCATCGACGAGGACGGCAACCTCTGGTGCAGCGCCGCCGATGGCGTGCATTGCGTTAGCCCCGAGGGCAAGCTGCTTGGCAAGGTACTGGTGCCGCATCCCGTCTCCAACCTGACATTCGGCGGGCTGATGAAGGACCGTCTGTTCATCAGCGGCTCGCACACCCTGTACGCGATCTTCCTCAACCGAAGGGGCGTGCAATGGCCGTGAGGCGGATCGCGCGCATCGGTCTCGTGACGGCCGATCCCGCGGCAAGCGAGGCCTTCTATGAAAACGCCCTCGGCTTCGAACGGATTGACGTGAGGGAAGAGGCGGGAGGAACGCGCATCACCACCGTGCGACTCGGGCAGGAAACGGTGGAGCTTGTCGCGTACGCCCAGCCCGGCCGGCCGTACCCTCCCGGCAGCACCAGCTTCGACCTCTGGTTCCAGCACTTCGCGATCGTGGTCTCGCCCATGCGCGAGGCCTATGCGCGGCTGCGCGCGGCCAAGGGCTGGACAGCGATCTCCACCAACGGACCGCAACGCCTGCCGGAAAGCTCCGGCGGCGTGACCGCCTTCAAGTTCCGAGACCCGGAGGGCCATCCGCTCGAACTGCTTGAATTCCCGCCCGCCAAAGTGCCGCCGGCCTGGCAGGGGCGGCATGGCGACGGGCCATGCCTCGGCATCGATCATTCCGCCATCGCCGTCTCCGACACGGCGGCAAGCATCCGCTTCTACGAGGCGCTTGGGTTCGCGGTCACGGGACGCTCCCTTAACCAGGGCGGCGAGCAGGAGCGGCTGGATGCCGCGCCCGGCGCGGTGGTGGATGTCACGGCGTTGTCGATCCCCGGCGCTCCCGCTCCCCATCTCGAGCTGCTCGGCTATCGCCGTCCCATTGGCCGGCCCGCGCCGCCGATGCGGGACAATGACGTAGCGAGAACCTGCCTGATTCTGGACTCCAGCGAAGCGCCCGCATCGTTGCTCGATCCAGACGGTCACGAGATCGTACTCGCCGGACCACGCTGAAGCAGCCCGCCCAGGCCATGCGAACAGGGAGGGGGGCTAGCGGGATCTTCTCTCCCCCACTTTTGCCGGAGAGGCTGCGGGGAGGAGTTGCGCGCCCTGTTCCCAGTCAGCCGGGGCCGCTCAGCCTTGGACCCCGTACGTCCGCAGCTTCACCGCGCTGGCGGCCATCTCCTCCTCCGACAGCAGGACCGGGCCGCCGATGAGCAGGCTGTGATAGTACTGGCGCGCGATGGTCTCCAGCTCGACCGCGAGCCACATCGCCCGCTTCAGCGTCGGGCCGCACACGACCATGCCGTGGTTGGCGAGCAGGCACGCGCTACGCCCTTCCAGGGCGCGCAGCGCGTGCTCGGACAGCTCCTTGGTGCCGAACGTGGCGTAGGGCGCACACCGCACGTCCGTGCCGCCGAACACTGCCGCCATGTAATGACAGGCCGGAATGCCGCGCCGCGCGATGGCGAGTGCGGTGCAGAATGTCGGATGGCCGTGTACCACCGCGCCAATCTCAGGCCGGCTGCGCATGAGGTCGAGATGGAACCGCCATTCGGTCGAGGGCTTGCGCGGACCTTGCCAGGCGCCGTACTCCCCCGCGATCGGCATTGCGGCGACGTCCTCGGCCCGCATCTCATCGTAGGGAGTTCCCGAGGGGGAAATTAGCATCGTTTCGAGATGGCGCACGCTGATGTTGCCCGAAGTGCCCTGGTTGATGCCTAGTGTATTCATCGCGCGGCAGGCCTCGACCAGGGAGCATCGCGCTTCCAGTTCATCCATGAGAAATCCTCCTTCAATGGCGGGCGAAAAGAGTGGGTTTCGAACCCCAGAATACCAAAAAAAGCATACCCGCCTTCGAGGGCCGCGCCAGCGACAGAGGCACACAGCCGGTGCGAACTTCTCAGCCGCCAAGCGGCCTGTGCCAGCGCCAGAAGCACCACAGACCATGCAAAATGCGACCGCGGCTTCGTAAATACCACATGTACAGCCAAGCATTTGATTTCAAGGGAAAATTTTCAGGAAAACGCAACAGATTAGGTGAAAGACGCTCCAATAAGCCAAAATGATCGAGGAAGAGTTATTCCTGGAAGCGCAGATCTTCCTATATCACGCGTGCGATTTATTTGCAGAGCTTCCCAGAGATTTTAGACAACAGGGTGCCATTGCACGGTGGGGCGCGTTGACGTGACCCCCGTTGCTCATCCGGGGATGGCGAGAGTCCGGGCGTGATTGAGCTGCTCCCCTTCTTTGGACCACGGGCTGGTCCTTTTCGGGCCGTCTTGGGTCAGGGCGGCCAAGCCTCCGCTGACCAGATCATCAGCGCGATCGGGCGCTTGTTGCCGATCGCGCTATGTGGGCGTTGTTCGTTGTAGTCTCTGCGCCAATCCTCCATCTTCCGGCGCGCGTCTTCAAGGCTCAGGAACCAGTGGGCGTTCAAGCACTCCGCCCGGAACTTGCCATTCAGGCTCTCGATGAACGCGTTGTCGGTCGGCTTGCCGGGGCGGGAGAAGTCGAGAACGACGCCCCGCATGTAGGCCCACAGATCGAGTTCGCGCGAGGCAAACTCGCTGCCCTGGTCGACCCTGATGGTCTTCGGGAACCCGATGTCGGCGCAGACCTCGTCGAGCACGGCCACGACGTCCCGTGCCTTGAAGCTGAAGCGTGGCACGATCGCCGGTGCGAACCGCGTGAAGGTGTCGACCACTGTCAGCACGCGCAGCCTCCGCCCGGTCGCCAACTGGTCATGCACGAAGTCCATAGCCCAAGTCCCGTTGGCACGCGTTGCGGCACAGCGATCCTCCCGCAGCTTTGCCTTCACACGCCGCTTTGGCACCTTGTTCCTGAGCTGCAGGCTTGATTCGCGATAGAGCCGGTAAACCTTCTTGGCGTTCACCTGCCACCCCTCGCGCCGTAGCAGCACGTGGATGCGCCGGTAGCCGTAGCGCACGCGCGCCTGCGCGATCTCGCGAATCCGCTTGCTCAGGATGAAGGCGATCTGCGCCTCCGTGAATTTCGACCGCTTCATGCTTTTCTCTCGTCCTCCGGCGTCACGTCAAAACTGGAATTTTCCAGCTGTCCGCGGTCCAGAAAACCGGGGGCAGGTCACTGTATCCTCGCGACACGAAGCTGATGCAGCTGAGGCAGGAGGAATGCGACACTGACAATCTTTCCCCCTGGCCAGGTATCGCCACAGCCGGAGAGAAGATGAATCATGACGAATTCATGCGAAGAACTCTGCGGTTGGCCTCTCTTGATGCCGGACGGCAACGCACGCTGGAGGAAATTGGTGAAATGTACCTGGCCCGGGTTCGCCGCTATGACCCGCTGACCAGGGCTTTGAGCATCTCCAGCTACGAAGACGGCGGCCTGGAGCGGGTGTTTCGGGCTTTCCTAACCTCCCCGTCGTGGAACGGTCCGCTGCTCCAGGCCTTCAGACACTTCCTGACGGAACATATCAGGTTCGATAGCGACGCCGAGAAGGGTCACGGCGCCCCTAGCCGCCATCTCGCACCAGACGATCGGGTTCTCCCCCTCTGGACGGAGTTCAAGAAACTCCTCGTTCTGTCCGTCCCCCGACTGGGAGTGGCGACCCGCGTTGGGCTATAGACCCGCGTTGGGCTATAGAGCAGATCCCGCTGGCCCGCCGGCCGTCACCGCCCTCGGCGGAGCGCGGCGCTCGCAATTCGCCGGTCAACTTTGCGCAACGACGCCAACCCCCGCAGCCGCCTGGCCTTAAGCCTGTGTCAGGAACCGGAGGGAGCCATGGCCGAACCTGTCTACAAAATGATCGAGCTGGTCGGAACCTCGCAAGACAGTATCTCGGACGCGATCGAGAATGCCATCGAGCGTGCCGCCGCCACCATCCGCCAGCTTAGCTGGTTCGAAGTCACGCAAATGCGCGGC
>DATFDN010000375.1:0-12316 GCA_035252035.1 Acetobacteraceae bacterium
TGCTTCAGCTCATCGTCAACGGGGCAGCTTCGGGCTGCATCTACGGCATCATCGCGCTCGGCTTCGTGCTGATATACAAGGCCACCGAGCTGGTGAACTTCGCCCAGGGCGAGATCATGATGCTGGGCGGCTTCGCCGCGTACAGCTTCATCAGCTTGTTCGGCCTGAATTACTGGGTCGGGGCGATCCTGGCGATCCTCGCCACCGCTGCGTTCGGCTTCATGCTTGATGTGGTCGTGATACGGCGGGTGATGGGGCAGCCACAATTCGCCGTTGTCATGCTGACCCTGGGACTCGGGTTCATTTTCCGCGCCGCCGCCGGGATCACCTGGGGATACGATTCCGTCGGGTACGCAACGCCCTTCACCAACAAGACGGTCAACATTGGCGGCCTCATTCTGGGCGCCGACAGCCTTTCCGTGCTCGGCGGAACGGTTCTCCTGTGCGTCGTCCTGTATCTTTTCTTCAGCAAGACCCGGCTCGGCATCGCCATGCAGGCGGCATCGCAGAACCAGCTCGCCGCCTATTACATGGGCATCCCGGTCCGGACCATCTTTTCGCTGATCTGGGCGATCGCCGCTGGCGTTTCGGCGGTCGCGGCGATCCTGCTCACGCCGATCTCCATGATCGACGTGAACATGGGTTACCTCGGCATCAAGGCCTTCGCCGCCGCGGTGCTGGGCGGGTTCGGCAGCATTCCCGGCGCGCTGGTCGGCGGCATCCTGATCGGCATTGCCGAGCAGCTCGCCGGGTTCTACCTGCCGGCCGGCTTCCAGGACGTGACCGCCAACGTGGTCTTGCTGGGCACCCTGATCCTGCTGCCACAGGGCCTGTTCGCCGAGAAAATGGTCAAGCGGGTCTGACGCGATGCGGTACCTGTTCAAGACAAGCTACCGCCAGGATCTGACGATCTGGCGTCACTCCGGCGACATCTTCTGGTATGGGCTGCTGGCGATCGTGATGGCCGTGCTGCCCTTCGTGCTCGGCACCTTCTATATCGGCGAGCTGGGCGCGGTGTTCATCTTCGCCATCGCGGGCGTCGGGCTGATGCTGCTGACCGGCTATACCGGCCTGGTCAACCTGGGCCATGCGGCGTTCCTCGGGATTGGCGCCTATACCGAGGCGGTGCTGCTGACCGCGGGGCTGCCCTTCGCGATCACCTTGCCCCTGTCCGGGGTATTCGCGGCCATCGCCGGCATCGCCATCGGCATCCCGACCTTGCGCATGAGCGGCCTCTATCTTGCCATCGCCACGCTGGCCTTCGGGCAGATCGTGGCGACAGTGCTGGAAAAATGGGACAGCGTGACGCACGGGTTCGACGGGATGGCGGTGCCAACGCCCACCTTCCTGGGCGTGCCAATCCAAGGTGCCACGGGTGTCTACTATGCTTCGCTGATCGTGCTGGTGTTCGCGCTCTGGATCGCCTGCAACATCCTGCGCACGCCGCTTGGCCGGGCGCTGGTGGCAATCCGGGATTCCGAGATCTCGGCGCAGAGCATGGGTATCAACCTCGCCCTGTACAAGACGATCGCCTTCGCCGTCGCGGCCGGGCTGACCGGGCTCGCTGGCGCGCTGTTCGCGCATTACGTGAACTTCCTCGCCCCCGATTCCTTCGACATCCTCCTGTCGGTGCAATTCCTGACCATCATTTTCGTGGGCGGCATCGGTTCCCTGCATGGAGTGATTTTCGGCACGCTCTTCGTGCGGCTGCTGCCGCAGGGGATCGCCATTGCCCGCGACTACCTGCCCGCCAAGCTCGCCCACCTGCCGGGGCTGGAGCCGTCGATCTTCGGGCTGATCCTGGTTCTGGTGATCCTGTTCGAGCCGGCCGGCATCTATGGCCGCTGGCTGAAGGTGAAGACCTATTTCCAGTCCTTTCCGATGCACCGGCGCACGGCGTTCCGGCGCCAGCGCACCTATACGCGCTCGGAGCGCGTCTAATGCAAGCGATCTTCGAGGCCACTGACCTCTCGGTGCAGTTCGGCGGCATCCGCGCGGTGGACGCGGTGAGCTTCGCCGTCGCGCCAGGCGAGGTGTTCTCGATCATCGGGCCGAACGGCGCTGGCAAGACGACGATCTTCAATCTTATCAGCCGGATCTATCAGCCGACCTCCGGGCGGCTGATCCTGCAAGGCCGGGACATCACCACGGTGCCGCCGCACCGTGTCGCGAGCCTCGGCATCGCGCGGACTTTCCAGAACATCGAGCTGTTCTCCAACGCGAGCGTGTTGCAGAACCTGCTGATCGGCTGCCACGCGCATGTGCAGGCAAATATCCTCTCTCAGCTCCTGTTCCTGCCCGCCGCGCGCCGCGACGAGCTGGTGCATCGCGAACGGGCCGAGGACGTGATCGCCTTTCTCGGCCTGCAACGTTACCGTCACACGCTGATCGGCAGCCTGCCCTATGGCGTGCGCAAGGTCGTCGAGCTTGGCCGCGCGCTCTGCACCGAGCCGAAGTTGTTGCTGCTCGACGAGCCATCCTCTGGCCTGAATGTCGAGGAGACCGAGGGGATGGGATACTGGATCGAGGACATCAAGCGGGATCTCGGCATCACCGTCATCATGGTCGAGCACGACATGAGCTTGGTGAGCGCGGTGTCGGACCGGGTGATGGCGCTGAACTACGGAAAGGTCATGGCGATCGGCACGCCGGGCGAGGTGCAGACGCATCCCGAGGTGGTGCGGGCGTATATTGGGGGGGAGGTGTGAGACCCTCACCCGCCGCGCGCTGCGTGGCGACCTCTCCCGCTCGCGGGAGAGGTGAAGCTTTAGCGCGCCGAGGCCCACACCTCTCCCGCTTGCGGGAGAGGTCGGCTTGCGCAGCAAGCCGGGTGAGGGCCGCATGACCCCCCATCCTCTCCTCAGCGTCGGCGGGATCGAGACTTATTACGGCCCGATCCAGGCGATTCGCGGCATCAGCCTGGACGTGGCGCCAGGGCAGATCGTCACCGTGCTGGGCGCCAATGGCGCTGGCAAGACCACTGTGCTGCGCACCGTCTCCGGCGTGCTCAATCCCGAACGCGGCTCCATCCGTTTCGATGGCCATGACCTGCGTGGGCAGTCGCCTGACCATGTGATGCGGCTTGGCATCTGTCACGTGCCCGAGGGGCGGGAGATGTTCCCGCTGCTCACGGTGCGCGAGAACCTGATGATGGGCGCCTACACGCGCCGCGATCGGGAGGTCTCCCGCGACCTCGACATGTGCTACGATTATTTCCCGATCCTGAAGGAGCGCGCGCATCAGCGCGCCGGGCTGCTCTCGGGCGGGCAGCAGCAGATGCTGGCGATCAGCCGGGCGCTGATGGGCAGGCCGAAGTTGCTGCTGTTGGACGAGCCGTCGCTCGGCCTCTCCCCGATCCTGGTGACGCAAATCTTCGACATCATCAAGCGCATCAACCAGGAGCAGGGGGTGGCGATCCTGCTCGTCGAGCAGAACGCGCATGTCGCGTTGCGGACCGCCGATTACGGGTACGTCATGGAGGTGGGGCGTATCGTGATGCAGGATACATGCGCGCGGCTGATCGAGAAGGAGGACATCAAGGAGTTCTATCTCGGCCAGAAGGAGGCCGGGGTGCGCGGCCAGCGCCGGTGGAAGCGAAAGAAGTTGTGGCGATGAGCGCGAATCTTCCGGCCATGGTGTGGGAGCGGGTGGTCGCTCAGGCCGATCGCCCGATCCTGCGCGAAAAGCAGCGCGGCATCTGGCGTGCCATCACCTGGGCCGAACTGGGCCAGCGAATGCGCGCGATCGGCCAGGCGCTGCGCGCGACAGGCTTCGAGCCGGGCGACGTGGCGTGCGTGCTCGCCGAAACGCGCCCGGAGTGGGTGTACGCCGATCTCGGCATCCAGGGCGCGGGCGGGATCGCCGCCGGGATCCCGCCAACCGCCGGGGCGGATGGGGTGGGCGCCATCTTGCGGGATTGCGCGGCGCGCGTGCTATTCGTTGAGAATGAGGAACAACTTGACAAGGCATTGCACGCGCGCCAGTCCCGCCCAACGCTGGAACGCATCATCATCCTGGACATGAAAGGCCTGCGCGACCTGGCTGATCCAATGTGCGAGAGCCTGGAGGCATTCATCGCGCGCGGCGAGGCGCATGACCGCGACGCTGGTCGGGATTGGGAGCAAGGCCTGGCGGCCCTCCGGCCGGACAGCATCGCCGCCTTGACGTATACCGCCGGAACCACCGGGACGCCCAAGGGCGTCATGCTCAGCCATCGTGCCGTGCTGGCCCAGGCCGAGAACGCCGCGCGCCTGTTTGGTCTCCGTTCCGGCGACGAGCGGCTGGCGTTCATGCCGATGAGCCATGTCATGGAACGGGTGCTGGGCCTCTATGCCGGGCTGCACGCCGGCACGATCAGCAACTATGTCGAGGGCGCGGATACCGTGCTGGAGAATCTGCGGGAGGTACGCCCCACGGTGCTCGTCGCCGCGCCGCACGTCTGGGAGCGGTTCCATGCCCGCGTTCGCCTGGCGGTCGAGGACGCAACCCTGATCCAGCGCCTGTTGTACCGATGGGCCATCGCAGCCGGTGGGCGGACCTCGGGTTGGGCGGCGTGGGAAGCATCGCTGCTCCGCTGGCTTGTGCTCGGCAATGTGCGCCGCGAGCTTGGGCTGGACCGGCTGCGGCTCGGCTTGGTGGGCGGCGCGCCGGTGTCCGCCACGCTGGTCCGCTGGTTCAGAGCGCTCGGAATCGAGCTGACCGAAATCTACGGCCAGACGGAATGCGCGGGCCTCGCCGCGGCCGGGAATAAGGTGCCTTGCGGCGAAATCGCGTTTGCGCGCGATGGCGAAATCCTGGTGCATGGCCCGCACGTTTTCAGCGGGTACTGGAACCAGCCGCAAGAGACCGCGCGGGTGCTGAGGGACGGATGGCTGCACACGGGCGATTTTGGCGCCATGACGAATGGCGCCCTGCGCGTCGCCGGACGGCGGACCGACAGCGTCACGCTGCGCTCGGGCCAGTCCATCAGCGCGGCCGAGGTTGAGAGGGAGTTGCGAGTATCCCCCTATGTCTCCAACGCGCTGTTGTCCGCCCAAGGACAGGAATTCCTCTCCTGCCTGGTGATGATCGACCATGATGCGGTCGAGAGATGGGCGCAGGCGAACCGTGTTCCCTTCACCAGCTTCGCCACGTTGGTGTGCACGGACGGCGTTCGCGCGTTGATCGGACGGGAAATCGAAAGCGCGTTGGCGCGGCTCGGCCGTCCAGGACTGATCGGGTCGTTCCGACTGATCGAGCATAAGCTCGAACGCGAGGATCCGGAGCTTACGCCGCTCATGCAACTTCGGCGCGGTCTCGTTGGGCAGATCCATAACGCGCCGGTCGAAAGAGTGCAGGACGGTGCCTGACCGTCCGACCATGGGAGCAGATGCGATGAAAACCCTTTTAGCCGGCCTGCTAACGGTTTCGTTCGTCACGCCGGGCCTGGCGGCGCCCAACCAGGGCGTGAGCCCGACCGAGGTAAAGATCGGCACCTACACCGACCTGTCCGGCGTCACCGCGATGTGGGGGGTGAACAACTCCAACGCGTATCGCATGGTGTTCGACGAGGCGAACAAGGCGGGCGGGATCGATGGGCGCAAGATCACCTACATCGTCGAGGACAACCAGTACCAGGTGCCGCGCTCGGTGCAGGCCGAGAACAAGCTGCTGAACCAGGATCATGTCTTCATCGAGGTGGGGAACGCCGGCACCCCGATGAACAACGCCACCATGCCCATGCAGATCAAGGCCGGCGTGCCGAACGTGTTCCCACTGACCTCGGCGCGGTCGATGTACGAGCCGTTCAGCCCGTACAAGTTCGCGCTCGGCGCCTCGTACTACGACCAGGTGCGCTCGGGCGTGAAATACTTCGTCGAGCAGCGGCAGAAGAAGACCATATGCGCCATGTCGCAGGACACGGATTTCGGCCGCGACGTGATGGACGGGCTGAAGGACGAGTTGAAGGCGCTGAAAATGAATCTTGCGGCGGAGACGCTGCACAAGCCCACCGACACCGACTTCAGCGCGGCTGTCGCCAAGGTACGTGAGGCGAATTGCGACCTGATCGTGGTCGGCGGAATCACGCGCGACACCATCCAGATCATCGCAGCGGTGCGCAAGACCGGCTGGAACGTCGATATGATGGGCCAAGCCGCCAGCTACGACGAGGCGGTGGCGCACGCGCCGGGCGGCACGTCCAACGGCTTCTATTCGGTAACGCCGATGCTGGCCGTTCACGCCGACGACCCGGACCCGAAGGTCCATGCGTTTGTGACCAAGTTCCGGCAGCTATACGGCAAGGATCCGAACTTCGCCGCGCAGATCGGCTACACCGGGGCGCAGCTCGTGGTGCTGGCGTTGCAGCGGGCGGGCAAGGATCTGACCACCGAGGGCTTCATCAAGAGCATGGAGAGCATCAAGGATTTCCACGACATTTTCGGCTCGCCCCCGTTCAGCTTCGGGCCGGACAAGCATTTGGGATCGGATCACGCGTTCCTGTGCGTGGTGAAGAACGGCGAATGGGTGCCGGTGGAGAAGGAGGCGATTTCGTACTGACCGCTGCACCCTCACCCCGGCCCTCTCCCTGTGGGAGAGGGCCGGGGTGAGGGTCACTCGCGCAACAGGATCAGCGCATCCGCGATCGTCAGTCCCGACCCGTCGGCGTGGAGGATCACCGGATTCAGCTCCATCTCGGCGATCCGGTCGCGATACGCGATTGCCGCTTCGGACAGGCGCGCGATCAACTCGGCGAGCGGGTCGATGGGAACCGGCGCGGCGCCGCGAAAACCCGCGAGCAGGCGGGCCGAGCGCAGGCTTCGGATCATCGCCGCCGCCTCCTCGGCGCTGAGCGGCGCGGGCGCGTGCGCCACGTCCCCGTACAGCTCGATCATGGTCCCGCCGAAGCCCACCATTATGATGGGGCCGAAGGTGGGATCGTTCACCATGCCGACCGCCAGCTCGATGCCCCTCGGAGCCATGCGCTGCACGAGCACCCCTTCGATCGCCGCCTCGGGCGCATGGCGCCGCACGCTGTCCAGCATCGACGCGTACGCCGCCTCCACCAAGGCCCGGTCGCGCAGATCCAAGCGCACGCCGCCTGCCTCGGTCTTGTGCGGGATGTCGGGGGATTGGATCTTGAGGGCGACAGGAAACCCCAACGCCTCGGCGGCGGCCCCGGCTTCGGCCGCCGAGCTTGCCAGGCGCTCGCTCGCGACGGGGAGGCCGAGCAGCACCTTGGCGCGGTGCTCCGCCAAGGCACGCACGCCAGCCGGGATGTCGATGCGCGTCTTCGGAACGGCGGGCACCGTTGGCTTGCGGGCAAGCGCCTCGGCATACGCGGCCAGCCGGTCCATCGCGATCCCGCAGGCGCGCAGATCGGTGTGCAGGAACAACCCG
Organism: Acetobacteraceae bacterium; assembly: GCA_035252035.1. Taxonomy (GTDB): domain Bacteria; phylum Pseudomonadota; class Alphaproteobacteria; order Acetobacterales; family Acetobacteraceae; genus DATFDN01. The sequence goes on from DATFDN010000375.1 coordinate 7,378, forward strand.
CTCTCCGCCGACTGGCGGCGGCCGAAGTCGGAGGGGATCGTGTAGCTCCAGATCGTCACCGGTTTGCGCGCCGCTTCGATCAGCGGGCGCGCGCGATCGGGGTCAACCATCACACGGGTCTCGCTGGCGAGCGAACTGACCAGCACGATGCTGTCCACCTCGTCCGATGCGTCCAGCATCTCCAGCGCGCGCATCGCCACCGGCCCCGTGTTGCTGCCCTGAGCGGTGACATCGACCGGGTTCTGCGGCGAGGCATAGGACGGGATGAGCGCCCGCAAGCTCTCTTGCAAGGCGGGTGATAGCGTCGGCACCGCGAGATTGTTCGCGGCCAGCGTGTCCGCCATCCAGGCGCCCCCGCCGCCGGAGACGGTGACGATGCCCACGCGCCGTCCGCGCGGCGGCTTGCAGGTCAGCAGTGTCCCGGCGACCGCCACAGCCTCGTCGGGGTCTTCGGCCTCTAGGATGCCGTACCGGCCGAATACGGCGCGGTAGGCCGTGTAAGCGCCCGACAGGGCGGCGGTGTGCGACGCGGCGGCGCGTTGACCGGCCTCGGAGCGGCCGACCTTAATCGCGACGATCGGCTTGCCTCGTGCGCGGGCTTCCTCGGCGGCGGCGATGAAGGCCGCCCCGTCGCGGATCGTCTCGCAGAACAGCATGACGGCATGGGTGCGATCGTCGCGCGCCATGTAGTCCAGGAAGTCGGCGGCGGTGAGGTCGGCCTCGTTGCCGGTGGACATCACATAGCTGAAGCCCAGTCCGGCCGCCTTGCCCCGGTTGAACAGCGAAAAGCCGATGCCGCCGGATTGCGCGATCACGCCGATGCGCCGGTCGGAGACCAGCGTGGGCGGCTGCTCGTTCGGCTTCGCCTCTACCGTCGGGCTGAAGGTTGTGCTGATCCGGCCCAGCGCATTCCAGTAGCCTTCGCAATTCGGACCGGCGACGCGCAGCCCGGTGCGGCGGGCGATGTCGTGAAGATGTGCCTGCATCGCCGAGGCGGCGCCGCCCTCCTCGGCGAAGCCGGAGCTGATGACGACCATGTGCTTGACGCCGGCGCGCGCGCAGTCCTCCGCCGTCCCCGCCACCGCGCTGGCTGGAATCGCGACCACCGCGAGGTCAATCGGGCCGCCGGCGGCTTCGAGCGATGGATAGCAGCGCAGCCCATCGATCTCTTGGTAGCTCGGGTTCACCGGCACGATGCGGCCCTGGAATCCGTTGTCTCGCAGGTGACGCAGCAACAGACCGCGAATGCGATGCGGGTCGGGCGATGCGCCGAGGACGGCGACAGAGTGGGGCCAGAAGAAGCTCTCAAGCATATGACTTGTCATCGCGTTCGCCTCATTGGCCTACGTCTTGCCCGTTTGGCGGTGTAGCAAGAATGGTCCTCCAACCCGAGTCCCGGCCGCGCGATGGATGAGGACGACCGGGTGCCACAGGCCCTCGACGAACTCGGCCAGCACCAGGCAGAGGCCGCGGCGCCGCTGCGGCCGCAAGTCATCCACGAGGTCGTGCGAGAGGAAGGCGAGGTCGAGCTGCGGCGCGCGGCGGAGGCGCTCGCCCTATCGGGCTTCGCCGCCGGTCTCTCGATGGGGTTCTCGTTCCTGACGCTCGCGCTGCTGCGGGCCGGATTGCCCGATACGCCATGGCGCCGCCTGATCGACAGCTTCGGCTATAGCCTTGGCTTCGTGATCGTGATTCTCGGGCGCCAGCAGCTTTTCACCGAAAGCACGCTGACCGCGGTGCTTCCCGTGCTCACCAGCCGCACGCTTCGGTCCCTCCTGTCCACGCTGCGGCTCTGGGGGATCGTGCTTGCGTCCAATCTCGTCGGCACCTTCGTGTTCGCGGCCCTGATCACGCCCGAGGGCGTGTTCCCGCGCGAAGTCCGAACGGCACTCCTGGAAGTCGGGCGGGAGTCGCTCAGCGGCAGCTTCGGACCGGTCTTGCTGAAGGCGGTTTTTGCCGGCTGGCTGATCGCCCTCATGGTCTGGCTGCTGCCCAACGCCCGGCAAGCGCGACTCTGGGTCATCATCTTGCTGACATACGTCGTCAGCATGGGCGGATTCTCGCACATCATCGCCGGATCGACCGAGGCCAGCTTCGCGGTCTTCGCTGGTGGGGCGTCCGTGTCCGATTACGTGTGGGGCTTCCTGATCCCAACCTTGGTCGGCAACACGATTGGCGGCGTGTCGCTGGTCGCGCTGCTCAACCATGCCCCGGTCGCCCAGGAATTGCGAGACGCGGGAGGGCGCTGACGAGAGAGACTGGCGCTGTCACGGCCACTCAAAGCCTCAGCCGCCGCCGCATCTCGGCCGCCGCTTCCGGCGTGTCGTTCAACGGCTGGGCGGACCAGGTCTCGAATCGCCCGCTGAAGGGCCGAACCCGTCCCTCAGCCAGCAGCCCGGCGGTGAACAAGGCGTTGCGGCGGGACCGTCCAGGCAACGCGGCCACCATCACGGGCGCGGCGGTGGCGACGGCCTCGGAGATCATGGAGACGCTGTCCACCGTCACCACGATCGCGTCCGCCAGGGCCAGCATCCCGAAATAGGGATTGTCGCCACTGCCGTCCCACACGAACGCGCCAAGCGGGGCGACGGCATCGGCCAGGGCCTGGATCGCCGCCGGATCGGTGCGGCGCGATGGCGTGAGGGCCAAGCCAACCCGATCACGCGCCATCATCGCGGCCAGGCCCGCGCCCAATTGCCGCGCCACCGCCGCGTCAAGCCGGAACCGGCCGTTGCTGCCCCCGATCAGCATCGCCACCAGTGGGCGCGGCAGGTGGGCGAGGCGCGGCTGCCACCGCGCGGCCTCGCCGCGAAGGCGCTCTTCGGTAACGCGGTGCAGGGCGGTGCGGGTGACGATCACATTCGGTCCCGCTATCTCGTCGTGGCGCGCCGCCACGATCACGTCGAAGCGGCGCGGGTCCATGCGCGGATTCTGCACCTGCACGGCGGGCACGCCGCGCCGGCGCAGAGCCGCTCCCACGGCCGCGCCCATCCCGCCGCACGCGATCGAAAGCGGCGGCAATCCGCCGCTGACCGAGGCCCCCGCGATGGTGAGCGGGGCAGGCCAGAATCGAGCTGGCACGGCGCGCCAGGGCCGGCCCGGCGCCAGGACACGAAGCTCTGGCACAAAGCCAGCGGCCTCGGCCAAGCCAAGCGCCTGCGCCTGCAACCCGGCATAGGCATCGGTCAGAATCCAGGGATGGATGTCGCGGCTCACCGGCGGCTTGTCGGCAGCGCCAGGGGATGCGTCAATGCCAGAATAGGCCATGGAGAGGACCACCATGCTCCAGCCACCCCCCGCTCAGCCTGGGATGCGCGAGGACGAGATCGACACCCCGGCGCTGCTGATCGACCTCGATGCGTTCGAGGCGAACCTCGACCGCATGGCGGCGCTTCTGGCGCCGACCGGAACCAGGCTGCGAGCCCATGCCAAAACCCACAAGTCGCCGGTGATCGCGCGGCTCCAGATGGCGCGCGGCGCGGTCGGGCAATGCGTGCAGAAGGTCGCGGAGGCCGAGATCCTCGCCTGGGGTGGCGTCCCGAATATCCTGGTCAGCAACGAAGTCGTCGGCCCCCCCAAGCTCGCGCGCCTCGCCGGGCTCGCCCGGATCGCCAAGCTGGCGGTTTGCGCCGACGATGCGCGCCACGTCGCGGCGATCGAGGCCGCTTCCGCCGATGCCGGCCTGCGCTTGACCGTGTTGGTGGAGATCGACGTGGGTGCCGGGCGGTGCGGCGTCTCCCCGGGCCCGGACGCGGTCGCCCTCGCGCAGCGTATCGCCGCCTCGCCGCACCTGATCTTCGGCGGCCTCCAGGCCTACCACGGCAGCGCGCAGCACAAGCGCACGCTGGAAGAGCGGCGCGCGCTGATCGCCGCCGCCGTGGAGATGACGCGGCGCACCATCGAGCAGCTTCGCCAGCAGGGTCTCGATTGCCCGATCGTGGGCGGGGCGGGCACGGGCAGCTTCGAGCTTGAATCGGGATCGGGCGTGTTCACCGAGATCCAGGCGGGCAGCTACGTGTTCATGGACGCCGACTATGCCCGCAACCTCGACGCGGCGGGCCAGCCGGTCAGCACGTTCCGCCACGCCCTGTTCGTGCTGTCCACCGTGATGAGCGCCGCCCGGCCAGAGGTCGCGGTCCTGGATGCGGGGCTGAAGGCGCTCGCGGTCGATAGCGGGTTGCCCCTCGTTTGGGAAAGGCCAGACCTGCGCTACGTCAGCGCCTCCGACGAGCACGGAAAGCTACACGTCGCGCCCGAGAGCACCGCGCCCGCCCTTGGCGAGAAGCTGCGCCTGGTGCCAGGCCACTGTGATCCCACGGTGGACCGGTATGACTGGTATGTGGGGGTGCGCGGCGGGCGCGTGGAGTGCCTTTGGCCGGTGGCCGCGCGCGGGGGCATGAGCTGACACAGTGTGGAACTCGATGAACCACACCGATCCATCAGGGCCGATTGCAATGTCCGAGGGAAGCGCGGCAGGACACGGAATGTCGATCGCCCGCATGTTGTCCGGCGAGGTGATCTGGAGAAGCTGGTTGTCCCCCTGTCTGAGGCGGGGTGGCGCAACCAAGTGGCGCGGCCTTTGTTTCGGCCATAGCCAAGGAGGCGAACCACGATGAAGACTCTGCTCCCGCTCGCCGTGCTCGCGGTCGCCAGCCTCTCGGCGGCGCCGGCGCTGGCCCAGGAGAGCGGCCAGAACAAGGCGGTCCATGACTGGAACACCAAGGCTTTCGCCACGACCCCGCCAGCCAACACGAATGCCTTCGCAAAGACGCCCAACGCGAACACCAACGCCTTTGCGAAGACCCCTCCGGCCAACACGAATGCCTTCGGGACCGAAAACGGCGGCAAGGTCACGGCCTTCGGCGATGGCAAGGGTCCGACCACGAACGCGTTCGGCAACAAGGTCACCGCGACGCACAACGCGCGCCGCCTGAGCAAT
>DATFDN010000376.1:0-24584 GCA_035252035.1 Acetobacteraceae bacterium
AGCCATTCGAGGCCGGCGCTCACGTTTCGTCATCCTCGTGGTCGGTTTCACCGCTGTGGCCGATCACGTCGCCGCAGCAATCCGCCTCCAGCACCGGCATGGCGCGCCCGGCGAGCACGCTGTCCGGGTCGAGGGTCCGGATCTCCGGGGGCAGGAACTGCCGCGTCAATCCGTGCCGGTCCATCACGTCCCCGATCACGGCGGTGAACAGCCCCTCGCGGATCGTACCGAACAGCGCGTTGTCGTCCATCATGCGTCCTCCCATCCCTGCGCAGGTGGCTGCCGCCGCGGTGACGGTGCCGGGCACCAGGGGCGACAGGCTGAAGGGCTACCCCGGGATGGCCGGGATCGGCAACATGCCGCTGCCGCGGCGGCCGTTGCAGCGCGGCTGGCCGACACGGGGTGCGTCTCGGAGCGCACCGGTCCGGCCGCTGGCAATGGTGCGCGACGACGATCCAGGCAAACAGGACATCCCGGCGCTTGCACCTCGCCATGTCGGACGCGCCCCTCAACTTGCTACTGCGGCTCGACGAGACAAGACGACATAGGCCTCGTGAAGGTCGCCAAACAGGACTCCGGGATTGACCCCTCTCCTGCCACAGGAAATGGGTGTGGAGAGGATCTTGGCCGAGTAGCCGTGGCGCAATGGCGTTGACGGCGGCGGGCGCCATCCAGGCAGGTCCGTAGCTCTCTCCCTAGCCGATTAGACCCTTGTCGGTCTCGATTTCGACGATCATCGCCATGCGCGTGTCATACCAGGCGCGCGAATAAGCGAACCGCTCCGAGAGGCAGCCTCAAGGACGTGGGTACGAAAACTCGTATTTTTCATTTTACCCTCGGGCCTTTTGCCGGCTTCCGTTGCAACTGGCCTGAAACGAATAAGCTGAGCACGTTCCGCTACTGTCATCCTGCGAGCAGCAGATCGCTCGCCCTCTCGGCCAACGCGGTGACGGCGGCGTTGATCATCGCTTGCGGGATTCCCGGCAGCACCGATGCGTCTATGACGCGCAATCGCTCCACGCCGTTCACGCGGAGTGCCTCGTCCACCACGGCGCCGATGCGGCATGTTCCCACCGGGTGATGGAATGAGTTTGCGGCCCGCACGATGAAATTGTGCCGATCGGCCCGGCTCGACCAGTCGGCCCCGGGATAGACTTCCGTCTTGCGCCATTCGGCGAAAGCGGAAGCGTTCCCGAGCTCGCGGACAAGCTCGACGCCTTCTATGAGCATATCCCGGTCGGCAGCCTCCGAAAGGTAGTTCGGATCAATCAGGGCCGGCGCCAGCGTATCATCCGAGGCAAGTCTGACGCTGCCACGGCTGCGGGGGCGCATCAGGCATGGAGCGAGGATGTAGGCTGGCGAGTCCAGCGGACCTACGCTTGGCAAGACGAAAGGCAGCGATAGGCACATGACGAGGATTTCCGGGCTGTCGCCCGGATCACTGCGCGGAACGTAGAGCACCGCATCGGCGTGATTGTAATGCGAGCGTGCTACCTCGCGCCGAGCCGCATACGCCACCCCAGCAAGCAGCAGATGATCCTCGAGATGCCGGCCCACCCCCGGAAGATCTTGGGCGACCGAAATGCCAAGCGATCTGAGTTGCTCGCCCGGTCCTATCCCCGACAGCATCAGGAGACGCGGCGAATCGATCGCGCCCGCGCAGAGCAGGATCTCTATGTCTGGCCGCACGAGCCGACCTGGCAGCCGCACCCCGGTGCATCGGCCGTGCTCGATCACCAAACCCAGTACTTGCGTGCCGAGCAGCAGATCAACCGCGGCTCCATCGAGACGCCCGAGATAAGCCGTCGCCGCATCATCCCGACGGTGCCCCCTGATGCTGAGCTGATTCCACCCGACTCCCGTGGCGACCGCTCCGCCCAGATCGGGCGTCATCGGAAACCCGAGTTCGCGGGAGGCCTCGATGAAGGCCGATGCGACAGGAGTACGATCCGTTACGTCGGCAAGCGAGAGCACGTGCAGCGGGCCGTCGCCGCCCCGCCATTGGCTGGCCCCGCCAGAAAACGTCTCCGCGCGCTTGAAGTAGGGCAGCAGGTCGGCGTACCGCCATCCTGCGGGCCAGCGGTCATATGCTGCCGGATGCCCGCGCTGATAGGCGAGAGCGTTGATTGCGCCGGAGCCGCCGAGGACCTTGCCCCTTGGATACGGAACGACGCGGCCGCCCAGCCCCGCCTGCGGAACCGTTTTGTATCGCCAATCGACCGGACTGCCCTGAAGCTGGGGCCAGTCGGGCGGGTCGGCGATGGCGGGGAGGTCGGCGGGACCGCCGGCTTCGATCAGAAGCACCTGGCGCCCAGCCCGCGCGAGGCGATGCGCCAGCACGCAGCCGGAGGAGCCTGCCCCGATGATGGCGTAGTCATAGACCGGGCGAAGCTGACTGGTCGAAGTGAGGGTGCGCACGCCGGAGGCCGCCGCCGGCCGAGCGTATCCGGAGAGGGCCAGCCCGCCACCGAGGGCGGCCCTCACGACCTCCCGGCGATTGAGTTGGTCGATGACCAAACCGGCTGCCGGAACGCTCATGCGATAGGAATTCCAGGCATGCCGCGTCCCGTCAGTTCATGGGGTCTAGGACTACCACCGGAATCTCGCGCTCCGTCTTGCTCTGGTAGTCGGCGTAGGGCGGCCAGAACTTAATTGCTTCCTGCCACAATCGCGCACGCTCCTCGCCTGCTACAGTCCTGGCTCGCGCCTTGATGCGAGTCGTGCCCACCTGCACCTCTGCCTCCGGGTTGGCCAGGAGATTGCGATACCAACCCGGATGCTGCGGGGCGCCGCCTTTCGAGGCGACTACGAAGTAGCTATCGCCGGTTTTACCGTAGAACAGCGGAAAGACGAACCTATCCCCGGACCTCCGCCCTGTGGTCGTGAGCAGCAGCGAGGGCACGGTCATCTCTGAACGGCCTGGCGGTGTGATCGTGAACATGTGCCCGTCCGTGCCACCGCTGGAGAGATATCGCTTGGCATGGTCCTGCATCCAGCCCGGCAGGTTCGGTGCCAGCTTGGCTTCGCTCATCGCGCCATCCTTCCGTTAGGGCGGCGAGCCTATCGGCTACAGTAATGCTGCGCCAGTGGCCGCCAATTCGCACGGCCTCCAATGTCGGCATGAGAGGCGGCCCCGCCTCAGAGAGTGTTGGATCCCGGTTTCCTTTCCCGCTCCAGTCACCCTCCATCCAACCGCTCTCCGCCGCTGGCTGGATCTGTAGAAAGGGCTAGTTTCCGCCTGAGTTTCGCGTTTGAGCATGGGACTTCGGGAAGGGAACGCCCGCCGACCCGTACAGCCCCGGCCTCTGCGCCAAGCAGGCTTAACCGGAAGCACGGCCTGCCAGCCGATTGCCCCAGGTGGGCTGGAAGTTTCGGCCAGCTTCCGCTACCCACTGGTAGGGACGGCAGATACGACGGAGGAGGCGCGCTCCATGAGGTTCGGCCTGATCTATGAACTGCAGTTGCCCCGCCCCTGGACTGAGGCATCCGAGCACCGCCTGGTCCAGGACGCGCTTGTCGAGGTTGAGATCGCCGACCGGCTCGGCTTTGATTACGTCTGGGCCAACGAACACCACTTCCTGGAGGAGTATTCGCACAACTCCGCCCCCGAGGTGTTCCTCGCCGCCGCGGCCGGGCGCACCCGGCAGATCCATATCGGCCATGCAGTCGTGCTTTCGCCGCCAGCCTACAACCCGCCGGCGCGGGTGGCAGAGCGGATCGCGATGCTCGACCTCGTGTCGTCGGGCCGCTGCGAATGGGGCACCGGGTCGTCTGCCTCGCGCGCCGAGCTGGAGGGCTTCAACATCGACCCTGACGAGAAGAAGATGATGTGGGCGGAGGCGACCGAGCAGACCGCCAACATGATGACAATGACGCCCTATCCAGGCTTCAAGGGCGCATTCTTTTCCATGCCGGCCCGTAACGTCATTCCGAAGCCGCTACAGAAGCCGCATCCCCCGCTATGGCTCGCCTGCTCGAACCGGGAGACGATCCATGTTGCCGCCCGCAACGGGGTTGGCGCACTCGCTTTCGCCTTCGTCGATCCCGCCGATGCCGCGAAGTGGGCGGGCGAATACTATGAGATCATCAAGTCCGAGGAATGTGTGCCGATCGGGCATTCGGTGAACGCCAACATCGCGATGGCGACGGGCTTTTCCGTCCACCACGACGAGGCGGAGGCGAAGCGGCGTGGCCAGGAAGGCTTCCAGTTCTTCGGCTACGCGCTGGGCCACCACTACGTTTATGGCGAGCACACGCCGGGCGTGACGAACGTCTGGGAGCGGTTCGAGCGTGCCCGCGACGCGCTGCCGCCCTCGGTCGGCAACGGCATCGGCACACCCGCGCAGCTGATCGAGCGGCTGAGGCGGTACCAGGACGCCGGCGTTGACCAAGTGATCTTCGTCCAGCAGGCTGGCCGCAACACGCACGCGGATATCATCGCCTCATTGGAGCTGTTCGCGGCCGAGGTGATGCCCGCGCTAAAGGCCGATCAGGGTGAGCGGGATGCGCGGAAACGTTCTGAACTGGCGCCGTTCATCGAGGCGGCGCTCAAGCGGAAGAAGCGAATGCGGCCGCCCGCAGTGGAGGCGATACCGTCTATTCCGGCGTATGGCCGCACGGTGGTGGCAGGGGATCATACCCCGGCAAACCTCGCGGCCCGGCGTGGTGGGGGGATTCACATCCCGAGCGTGGACCCGTCCGAGAGGAGTCAAGCAGCGGGGAGCGATTAGCCGTTCGGTGGACACCCGAGACCTTCAAGTTCCGTTCACTTTCGACGCAAAGCGCAATCCGGGTCGAGCCTCCGGATTGGCCTGAGTTCGCTAGTGCCCACTCTCGCAAGGTTCGCGAATCCGACGATGGCACCGCCTTCACAGTTGCCTTGTCGCCTGATTGGCTATGGAAGGCGCGGTGCGCGAAGGAATCGCCCCGATAACAAGGAGACGGCGGCCCACGACCGCTACAAGGAATTCTGTAAACAAGCCGGTTGCAGCGTTCACCAGCCTTCTTGTCCCTTCAGGGAAGGCTGACCCAAGCCAGGCTTTCCCACGTTGATCGAAGCAGGCGCAGCCTGCCTCAACCCACGGTCAGTCCATCCACTGAGGACACAACGCGCGCCTCCTGCCCGGGGATGACGGGAGCGTGCCCAGGCCTACCGGCACGATATTCCTCAGGGACGAAATGCCGCGTCAGCCTCCAGTAGTCCAGCAGCCGCCACGGCGAGGTCACGGTCACTCGGTTGTGCCGGTTCTTGTACCAGCTGGTCACGCCCGGGTGCGCCCAGACCATGTTCCGGCACTTCTCGTCCACCAGCTTGTTGTAGCCATCGTGGACATCGCTTCGGACTTCGAGTGTCGAGTAGCCGTTCTCAATCATCTCCCGCAGCGCCTGGGTGATGTAGCGGACCTGACATTCCGTATGGAAGATGATGCTGCCGCCGTGCGCCAGGTTGGTGTTCGGGCCATAGGTCAAGAACAGGTTCGGAAAGCCCGGGACCGTTATGCCAAGGTAAGCACGCGGGTCGTCGTCGCCCCAGATGTCCCGGATCGTGCGGCCGCTGCGCCCTCTGATGTCCATTGGCCAAAGCATCCTGGACGCCTGAAAGCCTGTCGCCATGATGATCACCTCGACCGGGTGCGCAGTGCCGTCCTCCATCACGATCGAGTCCTCGGTGACATGCGAGATCGAGCCCGTCACCAGCTCGACATTGGACCGCTTGAGCATCCGGTACCAGTAGTTGTCGCGCAGCATGCGCTTGCCATAGGGCGGATAACCGGGAATGACCTTGGCAAGCAGCGCCTTGTCCTCGTCGAGTTCCGCGCGAACGTATCCGATGATCAACTCGCGCATCTTGTGGTTCGCCTCGTTTAGCGAGCTGTCGGGCATCGGCCAGTTTGGGTCCATTTGCAGGGAGGCGTGAAAGCCGTCGGACCCCGCCCAGAACAGCTGGAAGCGCAGCCAGTTCGCGAAGTAGGGCAGGTTCTCGAGCGCCCACAGGTTTCCCGGACTGACCGGCTTGTGGTAGTTTGGGTTGTGCATCAGCCAGTGCGGGGTGCGCTGAAACACGACCAGGCGATCGACGTCCGGAGCGATCGTCGGACCCGCCTGGACGGCGCTCGCCCCGGTGCCGATCATGGCCACGCGCTTGCCCTTGAGATCAACCGTCCGGTCCCAGCGGGCGGTGTGGAAGACCGGCCCGCGAAACAAGGGCAGGCCGGCGATCGGAGGAATGGACGGGCGGTTGAGCTGTCCGACCGCGGTGATGACGGCGTTGCAGTCGATCGTCTCGGCACCGCCGTCGCGCCCGCGAGCGGTGACGTGCCAGCGGGCCTCGCCCTCATCGAACTCGGCGGCCAACACCTCCGTACCGAAGCGGACGTGCTTGCGGACGTCATACTTGTCGGCGGTCGCGTTGATGTAGGCCAGGATCTCGTCTCGTTGCGAGAAATGGCGTGACCACTTGTTGTTCGAATTGAAGGAGTACGAATAGAAGTGGTTTGGTGTGTCGACAGCGCAGCCGGGATACTCGTTTTCCAGCCAAGTCCCACCGATGCCATCGTTCTTCTCGAGAACCTCGAACGGAATACCAAGCTCCTTCAGCCGGATCGCGGCGCAGAGGCCGGCGAACCCGGCGCCGATGACAACTACCTTAAAGGCGCCAATCTCTAGTCTGGCGGGATCGCGTTGCCAGCGCACGGCTCGCGTGTCCTCCTCTCCGAGGCGCGTCTCCTCCACCAGGAGGGGGATGTACTCCTCCGGGACCATCTGACCGACGCCGGCACTCATCATCTTCTGCAATACGTCAGAGGGGATCCGCCGGGGCGGCTCGCGGCCGGACGCGGCGTATTCCTTCAGGACGGCCACGAGGCGGTCCCGCACTTTCTGCTTCAGATCCTCCGGCACGGACTCGAGAAAGCTCCAGGCGCCATGAATGTGCGGGGCGACCTCTTCGAGGATCTCAAGGTCTCCACTTAGCTGCACCAGGACCATCAGCATCGGGGCGATGTCGGCATCGGCCAGGGCCACTCGCAGGGCCTGTTCATCACGGACAGTGGAGGCGAACATGGTGCCCATTCGTTTCGTCCCTTTCCCGGAAAGCGTCGCGGCTCAGCCCGTATGCGCAGGGACCAAGGATGGCATATCTCCCGCCTGGGTCATACCGTGATGCAGTCCGGGATGCCGTAGATGAGGCCATCAACCACGGCGGGTCTCTCTACAGCACGCGCTGGCCGTTTCGCTGAACTCAGATCGGAGATGGATGGAATGGTGCCGTCGCGAGTTGTGTGGAAATTGGGGGTGGCGGCATTTCCGATGCAACGAGATATCGGGATAGACTGCTAAGTCAACGCCTCGGGGAGCGGGTTTTTCGGGAAGCGTCTGCCAACCGTCGATCTTGCGCATGGTAATTTGCCCTGAAGCGAGCAGCCCCAGAACAACATCGCTGCGGTCTCCGCTGAGGGCAGCACGGTCTGTGTTTTGATGCGACGCTTGAATTCCTCGTACAGTCGTTCGATGGCATCCGTGGTGCGGGCCGACTTCCATGGACCTTCGGGCAACCGGGTGAAGGTGAATAGCCGCTCGCCTGCCCCTTCCAAGCTGTCGGCCACGGCGCGGCATCTCAGGCCACAGCGCGGCAAGCGCCTTCTCCAGCCCCGCGGCGCCGTCGATGATCAGGAATTTGGGGGCTGCGCAAACCACGCGCGATACAAGCCAAGCAGCCGACGCGACTGCCTGCCGTTCCGGTAGCCTCGATCCACACCCTGCTGGTAACGGGGACGGCCCACGGGGCCGTCGCCTCCTGCTCAACCATCTCCTCCAGGAAGCCTCGCACCCGCTCCCGCAGCTCGGCCTCGATCGGGTCGAACCAAGCCTCCCCAGCAAACAGCGGTGCCGCCTCCGTCATGCTATTCTTGCTCATGGCGTGATCTCCGCCGGCGCGCCAACGCCGGTTACGAGTCGTTGATCCACTCGGAGATTACGCCGCCCCCTTTTCCACCACTCCCGCTACGGCACCGACGGAATGAAGGTAGAGTGACTGGATCATTGATGAATCGCACTCTATTTAAGGCTGTTCGCTTTCAACCGGAAATAGGCAATTCTTGATTCTTGACTTTGGCTTACCAGCTCTGGATAGTCTGAATCACAGAAAGGGGATGAAGTGGCTCGTTCAAAGAGCTTATCGCGGAGCGTTCGGTTGGCCCGCGAGGCGCGTGGCCTCACGGTCAGCGAGCTTGCTGATCGCGTTGGTGTGAGTGCCATGGCCGTGTACAATTGGGAGGCTGGCCGGTCGCGTCCGCGCTCGCCGAACCTATCCGCGCTCTGCAAGGTTTTGCGACTACGGCTCGCTGACGCTGAGGCTATGGTCTAATATGGAACGGCGGATGGCCATCTCCGGCCTGAGCCCAGTGATGATAGGCGGTCATGACCGGCTGCCGCGCTGAGCCACCCCGAGCAGGATCGCCGTGGCGCGCCGCGCGTCCCTTCAGGATGCGCCGTCGCTGGAGCAGACTGGGACGAGGGCGGTACGGCGCCGGCTCGGCCAGGATCTCGACCCGCCCGCGCCCGACGTCGACGGCCAGCAGGCCGAACCCGAGCAGGCGGCAGAGCCGATGCGCCCGGCGATCACGGTCTCAGCCCCGACGGGTCGCCGGAACCGCCAGCCAGACCTCGTCGGCCGCCCGGGAGCGGTCGAGCGCGGGGCCGATCCCGAAGGTGATGGTTTTCGCCCTTCGGTTGGATTGTGCAACACTGGTGCTTGTCCATGTACCCACGACCGCAGCAACAGCTATGCGCGGTTCAATGTTGCCAGAAGATCGGAGCGGCCGAACTTCCAACTGAGCGAACGGAACAAGTGGCCCACTTCAATTGATGCCACTTTCAGATCCCCGCTGGAACGCGTTCGTGCCAGTCGGTCATCGACTGGTAGGCCCAGCCGATCCGCAAGGCCATACTCTCCTCATACCCACGACATACGATCTGCAGCGACGTGGGCAGCCCGGACTCGGTCAGACCATTGGGAACGGCCAGACCGCAAAGCTCCAGAAGATTCACGAACCGCGTGAAGCGCGCCGGACTCTCGCCCTGATCGACGGCATCGATCGGGCTCGCCGTAGTCGCGGTCGTCGGCGTCAAGAGAGCGTCGCAACCCGCGAGCGCCGCCTCGAATGCCTGCTTCAACTCCTCGCGCTCACGAAGCGCTCCGAGATAGTCACGAACCGAAATCTTGGCGCCCGCCAGGATCCGTTGGCGAACGGCGTCGTCGAGCGGAAGAGCGGGAGCCTCGGCCAGCTCTCCGACGAGTGAGTACGCCTCGGATTGCATGATGCGATTGGTCGCGCTGGCATAGTCGTCGAACCGGCGAGGCAGACGAATGGTTTTGAGCGAGGCCCCTGCCCTGGCGAAAACCTCTGATGCCTGATCGTACGCGGCGAGAACCTCCCCGGACACGCCCTCACGCTCAGCTTCAGGAATCCGCCCCAGCTTCAATCCCCGGACCCCTCGCTTCAAGGCGCGCATCGGATCGCTGATATCGCGGCCGACGGTGCGGAAATCGAGCGGATCGGCCCCTTGCAGAACCTGGTACAGCAGCGCCGCATCTTCGGCGTTGCGAGTGATCGGTCCCGGCGTGTCGAGCGTCGGGGCCAGCGGGAGCACACCATAAGTGCTGATGCGGCCGATCGTCGTCTTGAGGCCTGTTACGCCGCAAAACGAGGCGGGTAGACGAACCGATCCGCCCGTGTCGGTGCCGACCGCCCAGGGAACCATGCGCGCCGCCACCGCCACGCCGGACCCGCTGCTCGACCCGCCGGGAATTCGATGGGTGCGCAAGTCCCACGGGTTCCAGGGCGTTCCCATATGCCGGTTGGTCCCCCAGCCGCCGAATGCGAACTCGACGGTGTGCGTCTTGCCGATCACAACCATTCCGGCTTGCACAAGCCGCCGCGCCAGGGTGGCGGTTCGGCTGGCCCGGCGGTCCCGCCACGCCTGGGAGCCACCGGTCACGACGCGCCCCTCCAGCTCGACAAGATCCTTTAATGCGACCGGGATCCCGTGGAGCGGCCCAACCGCATGTCCGGAGCGGATCGCCTTGTCCGCACCTTCCGCCGCCAGCCGCGCGTCATCGAAGTATGTCTCGACGAAGGCGTGGAGCTTCGGATCGCTCGCGCTGATCTTCGCGATCGTCGCATCGACGAGATCCACGGGGGAAAGCCGCCGCGCGGAAATTTCCCTGGCCAGGACATGGGCCGGCAATGACATCAGATCGGCTGTTCTTGGAGGTGGCACGTCGGAGGTCTCCAGCCGGGTATGTAAAAAGTGCGCCTCCGGGAACCGCTTCTGTCAACCCTGGCCCCGGCCTGGGTGATCGAGTTCCAGAGATCAAAAAGGGAACGCAACAGTGCTGTCCCCGTGCGGGCGCAGGCGTGGCGGGCTTGCTCGCGGAGTATTGCCAGGATAGGCCACGTAAGCGGGCCTATCGCCGGCACGAGCCAGCTTCTACCAGGGGTGGCTGGCCCAACAGACTCCGATGTATGAAGATGGCGCCCGCATCCTGCTCGGCGGTTTGGCCACTGCCGAGGACATCAGCGAGGAGACAGTCAATGGCGCTTTACGAGCTGAGAACGTACACACTCCACGTCGGCAAGATGGCGGAGGCGACAAAGCTCTACAAGGAGCTCGGCTTTCCGGCCCTGAGCAAGGGCGGCCACGACAAGAGGCTTGTCGGGTACTTCCAAAGCGACACCGGCATGATCAACCAGATCGTACACCTGTGGAAGTTCGAGGACGACGCGGACCGTCGCGCGCACTGGGCGGCGGTGTTCGCCAACGCCGACTTTGTCGAGGGGTTCGCCTCCAAGTTCCGCCCCCTGGTGATGACGCAGGAGGTCAAGCTGCTCCAGGCCGCGCCGTGGGGTCCGCATCCATAACGGACTCGGCCGCATGGTCTGCCACCGCAGTCTCGCCCGTCCCGAGGGGGATTGCATGATGCGGAGAGATTCTCGCCGTGGTCAGTTCAATATGGCGCAAAGTGCGGCTCACGTTCGATCAGGTGCAAGCCGTTCGCCAGCGAGAGGCGTTCAAACAGGCAAAACCACTCACCGGTGTGCCGACGTCAGGACAGATCGAAGCAGTCGCGGCTGACGTAGTCCAGACGGGCAAACGGCATGGAATTGGCTGGGATCGGACGAGGATCAGACCGCCGCCAGATTGTAGAACTGGGCAGCCGTATCGTGGAACAGTGCCGCTTTCTCCTGAGCCGATGCGCCCGAGGCGATGCGCTTGAAGGCGTTCCACAGCACGGGATAGCTGCACATCCCCTTATCGACAGGGAAGTTGCTCTCGAACATGCAGCGCTGCGGACCGAACAGCTCGATGCAGGTCTGCATCCATGGCCTCCAGTCCTCGGCCAGGCGTGTCGATGTCGGCGGGCGCGCGTCCTTGTGGTAGTCAAACCCGTTGACCGGCATGGCCAGGCCGCCAAGCTTGACATAGACATCCGGACAGGTCGCAAGCGCCTTCATATCGGCCGTCCAATCCCTGAACACCGCATCGCGCTTCCCCCGATAAGGCCCGCAGCCAAGCGGGCCGCCAACATGGTCGATGACGATGCGCGTGCCTGGCGCGGCCCGTGCCACGTTTAGCAAGTCCTTCAGTTGCGGATGGTATTGCCAGGAGTCATAGGTGAGACCCAGCGTGCCCAGGCGCTGTAGCCCGCGAAGGAAGGCCGGATCGCGCAGCAGGGCAGGCGGGGGCACGACGGATGTCGTGGGCAGGATCGAGTCATCCCAGGCGCTGATGTGACGAATGCCGCGGAAGCGACCGGCACCGGCGACTCTGTGCGCCTCCAGCACGGCGTCAAGCTGCTGGCTGCGGAGGTCAGCGAAGCCGACAATCCCATCGCAGGCCCGGGCGGGACCATAGGCGCCACTCGCGGCCAGCACCGCCACGGCACTCACCACTTCCGTCTCGCCCACTGGCCGAAAATCCTCCGGACCGTCCATCCGATGCTTCCAGCCGCACTGCATGAACACGGTCGCGACCACGTTGTGGCCGCTCGCCAGATCGGCCGCCAGCTCCTCCAGCAGGTACCGACCAGATGGCCGGTCATGCCACAGGTGATGATGCGGATCGATGATCGGCAGTTCGGGCTCGAGGATGTCCTCGCGAACCAGATCGAGCCAATCGGGCCGCACGGGCGGATGCGGATAGGCCTGTCTCTCTAGGGCCGCTGCACTCATTGGCGTCTCCCCCTCGTGGTCAGGGGAGGTTAGGTGTCGCCCGATGTGGTCGCAAGCCTCGGCTCTGGCCCGATGATTCAGCCCGATCGCCGCGAAGCGCGCCACCGCCGCTCTCCTCCCGCCCCCGCCACGCGTGCTAGCGTTGCGGAGTCTGAGAGAACGGCGAGCGGAGCGGGAGCGTGACATGGTGCGGGTCGTGGGGATTGACCATCTCGTAATCCGGGTCAGCGACTACGCGAGATCCAAGGCGTTCTATGGCCGGCTCTTCGCATTCCTCGGCTTCGAAGTGTCGGACGAGTATCCCGACGCGATCGGCTGGACTAATGGGAAGACACGCTTCTGGATCGGGCCGGCCGACGCCGAGGCCCGGAGGCATAGGCACCGCGCCGGCGAGGTCGGGTTCCACCACTACGCCTTCCAGCTGCGCAGCCGCAAGGACGTGGACGCGCTGCAAACATTCCTGAAAGAGGATCTTCAGGCGACCATTGTCGATCCGGCCGGCGAGTACTACGATGACTACTACGCGGTGTTCTTCCTCGATCCGGACGGCCTTAAGCTCGAAGGCATGAAGTATGGCGAGCGGCAGGCGCTCGCGGCGCGCAGGCGATCCTCGCGCGCGGGCAAGGCGCGGGCCGCCTCCTGAGCTTGATGCCATAGTGGGCGCCGCATCGCCGAGCCTGGCGGCCGTGGGTGGTGCCGAGGCGTTGAGGAAATAGGGGAACGACCGCGATACCACCCAACGAGGGGAGGACAAGATGCCGGTCATGACGAAATACGTTTTCATCGTGAGCATGGACGTGGCACCCGAAAAGGAGGCGCTGTTTAACGAGATCTACGACCACGAGCACGTGCCGAACCTGCTGAAGGTGCCGGGTGTTCGCTCGGCCACGCGGCTACGCACCGAGCCTGCCAGCGTCAGCATCGGCGGGCAGACCAAGCGGCTCACTGGCGAGGGGACACCCGCGTACGTTGCGATCTACGAGATTGACAGCCCCGACGTGCTTACCAGCGCAGCTTGGATCGAGGCGGCGGAACTGGGCCGCTGGCCGACCGAGGTGCGGCCCCACACCAGCAACCGGCACCATGTCGTACGGAAGGTGGTGTAGATGTAGGTGCATCGCCCCCTGCCCACCTGCCGTCATGAGAGTGGAAAGGCTGATTGATGCCGCCAACGTCGCTTGCTGTGATGGATGTTGCCGTGGCGCTGATCATGGCGACGAGGCGGGCCATGGCGATTACGGCAGCGCCGCCGGGCTTGGCGGCTTTCTCGCCGGTCCGCTGCGTGCTGATCCCAGCCGCTGAGGGTGTGCAGCGTCCTATCCCCGCCGGTGCGGAGCACACCCAGGCCGCCGGCGCCTACCATGCAAGCTATTCAGTCCTGCCCGATTACGAAGCAGGGCTGCGACCCTCAGCGCCGAGCCGACTGGGCGCTCGCTACCTGAAAGATGCAAATATGGATCCAGCGTTCGTTAGGGTCGAAGTGCCAGGCCTCGGCTCGTCGCCGGCGCGTGCCGAATGACGTCTGCCATCGTTCCGCTGCGCCGCAGGCGCGGCAACTCCTCGTGGTCCCTCAGCCAGGCATCATCCAGTCGCTTGGCGCTGGCTCGGCTCTCTTGAGGCGTTTGGCAATGTAGGCGGAGTCATCCGCCACGTAGGCCATCGTTGCCCTCTCCGGGTTTTGCCGTATGGTAGCGACACTTCCCCAGCGTGCCAACACCCGGCGATTTGCCCTTCACCCGCGGCAACGGATCTGTGTGCTTTCCCGGCCAGTATCGACAAGGGTCATCGGCCTTTCATGCAGCAACCTTGACCAGCTTCTCCAGCTCCGCCATGCGATGCTCAACCCGCTCAGGTCGCTGGCTGCCAAGGTTTACCAGCAGACGATCCACGCCGACCTCAGCGTACTCCTGCATGGCGTCGATCGGCATCGAGATAGGTGGGGTAATAATGATCTCGAATTCCTTGCCGCGCTTGCGCCCGGCTTTCGCGAGAGCCGCGTCCAGGCGGTTGAGAGTCTCCGTGGTGGCGGCCGGGGTCCGGTTGAAGCCGTACCAGCCCGCGCCGAAGCGCGCGGCGCGCCGGAACGCCGCCTCGGCGTAGCCGCCGACGATGATCGGCACATGCGGCTTCTGGATCGGCTTGGGATCCAGCCGGCAGGTCTCGAACCTCACCCACTTGCCGGCGAAATCGACCACCGGCTCGGTCCACAGCCGCCGCATCACCTCCAGGAACTCGTCGCAGCGCGCGCCGCGGTCCTCCCAACGGTAGCCGCAAGCCTCGACCTCCTCCTTGTTCCAGCCAACGCCGATGCCAAAGTCGATGCGTCCATCCGTCAGCCAATCCAGCGTGCATATTTCCTTAGCGGTATAGAGCGGATTGCGCTGTGGCACGAGGGCGACGCCCGTGCCGAAGCGCAGCCTCGACGTCACAGCCGCCAGAAATCCGAAGGTGGCGGTCACATCGAGCATCCCGCCGCCCTCTGGGACCGGAATGCGCCCGTCCTTCGAGCCCGGATACCCAAACGTGTTCTTGTCGAATAGCGCGACGTGCTCACCCATCCAGATTGAGTCGAGGCCGATGTCCTCCGCGCGCCGCCCGAAGTCGCGTATCATCTGCGGGATCGCCAGAGGCGACATGAATGTGGCGAACACTCCGATCTTCATGTGACCGCTCCCCCTCGATAACCTTGGCGTTCAGACGCCCCGTGCCGGCGTGCTCCCGAGGCTGGCCGTGTCTCTCTGAGTCCAGCTTCTCATGGGATGGCGCTCCGTCAAGCGAAAACGGTTTGCGTGGCTCTCTCCACGCCCAGGAGCGAGTCCGAGGACGAACCCTGAGACGACGCCTCCTGGGCCAAGACCAACCCCGCCTGAGGCCAGGCGGCTCGGCCCGACGCCATCCGCGCCATCATCCGCCAGGCCAGCAACAGCCCGGCCCAGGAGACCACCGCCAAGACCCGGCGCCTGACCGTCTGGGTCGGTGCCGGGGTGGAAGATCGACGCCGCTATCGCGCTGCTCATGGCGGTGGGCCGGGCCATGGCCGTGGCGGCAGATCCGCCGGACTGGATGGCTTTCTTGCCGGTCCGCTCTATGCTGATCTTGGTGGCTAAGAGTTTGGAGCATGAAATTGCTGTTCTCGAGCGACTACCCGCACTGGGACATGGACGACCTCAGGCGGGCCTTCAAAGTCCCTCTCAGCGCGGCCGAGCAGCGCATGATCTTCGCGGACAACGCGCGCGAGAAGTACCGGCTTGGCTGAGATCCTGGAGGAAGAATGATCCCGTCACGTCTGCTGCGAGTGCTTGCCCTTGCCAGCGGCTTGTCACTTTGTGGGGCTCTGTTGCGTGCGGAGGCTTGCCCGAATCCGCGTCAGATGGACGGGTTCAAGACCTGCGCCGACGTGGGCAAGGCCGAACAGGAAGGCGCGCTCGTGGTCTATTCGACTGATCCCGAAGACGGGACGGCGAAGATGCTCGCCGCCTTCAACAAGGTCTTCCCGAAGATCAAGACCAACTATCTGCGTCTCCAGGCTGGCGCGCTCTATGCCAAGGTGCTCTCCGAGCGCCGCGCCCACTCCTACCTTGTGGACGCGATGCAGCTTTCCGACATGGGTTTCGTGCTCGATTTCCAGAAGCGCGGCGGCTACGCCCAGTACGTCTCGCCGGAGATGGCGGCCTACAAGGCTGAGTACAAGAGCACGCCGGAGGGGTACTGGACCTGGGGCGCCATCATCATGGCCGGCATCGCCTACAACCCCAAGGTCGTGCCGCCCGATCAGGCGCCGAAAAGCTGGGAGGATGTGCTCGACCCGAAATGGACGAACAGCGTTAGCGTGAAGGTCTCCAACTCCGGCCTGGAGCATGAGACCTGGTACGAGCTGCGCCGGGTGCTCGGTGACACGTACTGGGAGAAGTTCGCCAAGCTGAAGCCGCGCGCTTTCGATTCCTACGTGCAGCAGTACGATCGGGCGGTGAACGGCCAAGACAAGATCATTCATACCGCCCAGTACTCGGGCTACCTACAGTTCAAGGCGAAAGGCGCGCCGATCGCCTTCGTCTACCCGGAGGCCGGGTTGCCGGCTGGGCCTGAGACCTGGGGCCTGGTCGCCGACGCGCCGCATCCGGCAGCGGCGCAGTTGTTCATGGACTGGTTCCTTTCGGTGCCTGGACAGAAGGCCTATGGCGACGCGCTGTTCCTGAACTCCGCGCGCGATGACGTGCCGCCGCCAGCGGGCGGGGTGCGGCCAGGGCAGCTCAAACTGCTGTTCCCAGCCGATTGGAGCAAATTCCTCGCGACGCGAACGGAATTCGCGCGGTTCTGGGACCAAATGACCGGCCTGCGTTGAGGGCGGGATGCCGGATGAGCGAGACCGCCGCGACTCTGCCGGGCCGCCCTATGCGCCGGAGATCGTTCAGGCTGCTGGGCCTGGGCCGGATCACCGCGCCGCTGCTGGTACTGATCTGCGGCGGGCTCATCGTCTATCCGGTGATATTCCTCGTTCTCGAATCGCTCAATGTCGGCGACCCGGAGGTGTTCCCGCCGGCGGCCTTCGGCTTCGCCAACTATACCGGGTTGGTGCAGGAAGCCCACGTTTTGGCCAACACCGCCCTGGTCGCGGGGCTCGCGACGGCGATGGCGGTCGCCGCTGGCTTTCTACTCGCCTGGATACTGACCCGTACAGCCATCCCAGGCGGCCGCCGGCTGGAGCGGCTGATGGAACTGCCCTTTTACATGACGCCCCTTGTCGGCGCGCTCGCCTGGGGCATCCTGGCGGGACCAAAGAGCGGACTGCTCAACCAGCTTTGGCGCCTGCTCGGCGGGCGTGGCGACCTGCTCGATGTGTATTCCCCGCTCGGCATCGCCTGGGTGATGGCGCTGTTCGAAGGCACGGTCGCCTTCGTCATGATCTCGGCGGCCATGAAGTCCATGGACCCCTCGCTCGAGGAGAGCTCGCGTGTGCTCGGCGGCGGCAAGGCGCGCACGGCGCTGCGGATCACGCTGCCGCTCATGCTGCCCGCCGTGCTCAGTGCCACGGTCTTCGTCTTCGCCGAGATGCTCGGCGCCTTCGCGGCGGCATTCGTGCTCGGCATCCCCGGTCGCTTCTATGTCGTCACGACGGCGATCTGGGAGGCGACGCTCTCCTTCCCGCCCGACTACGGCCGTGCCGCGGCGCTGGGCCTGGCACTGTTCGGCGTGATGCTGATCACGCTCACCCTGTCCAAGCTGATCCTGCGCGGCGGCAGCTACGCCACCATCTCGGGAAAGGCGTTCCGGCCGCGCGCGATCGAGGTCGGCTGGCTCCGCTGGGTGCTGCTCGCCATCTGCTGGAGCTATATCGGTGTCGCGGTCATTTTGCCCCTGGCCGCCCTGCTCCTGACCTCGTTCCAGCGCTTCGCGACCGTGGTGTTAAGCGAAAGCCAGTTCACCATCGCCAATTACCAGACGGCGCTACAGATGGGCACACTTGGCTCCGCGTTCACCAACAGCCTAGAGCTCGGGGGCTGCGTGGCCACAATTGGGGTGCTGGTCATTGGCGTGCTGGCCTGGACCATCTACCGGTCACGAATGCCGGGACGGGGCGGGGTCGAATACGTTATGATGCTGCCACAGGCCGTGCCGCGCATGGTGTTCGGCCTCGGCCTGCTCTGGGCCTGGATCAATATTCCCATTCCGATCTACGGCACGCTTTGGCTGCTTGGCATCGCCTACTTCACTGTGTTCATCCCACTCGGCCTGCGCACGCTGGCCGGCGTCGTGTTGCAAATCGATCCGACGCTTGACGAGTGCGCCCAGGTCTGCGGCGCCTCGTGGGGACAGCGGATGCGCACCATCAGCCTACCGCTGCTCCGGCCCGGCCTCGGCGCCGCGTGGCTGCTGATCTTTATCGCCAGCGTGCGCGAGCTGGGGGTCTCGATCTTCCTCATGGGTCCGAACTCGAAGGTGATCGCCCCCTCGATCACCAATGCATGGCTCAGTTCGAGCTCGGAGCTGTCCGCCGCGATGGCGCTACTGCAAACGGCGACCGTGTTCGTCGCCGTCCTTGTGCTGTTCAAGGCGACGCGCGGCCTCGCCAGGCAATCCTCATGAGGTACCAAATAGAGGTCAGCGACCTCGTGGTTGCCTATGGCGAGGTGCGGGCGGTGGATGGGGTGAGTTTCAGCGTGCGCCGTGGAGAGGTCGTGACCCTGCTCGGCCCCTCCGGGTGCGGCAAGACGACCACCCTGCGGACGATCGCCGGGCTGGAGCGCCCCTCCTCCGGCGTGATCCGGCTCGACGACAGGACGGTCTATTCGTCGGCGGAGCGTCGCGACGTACCGACCGAGCAGCGCGGCATTTCGATGGTCTTCCAGTCCTACGCTATCTGGCCGCATATGACGGTGTTCGAGAACGTCGCCTATGGCCTGCGCGTGCGCCGGCAGGACCGCGGGCAGATCGCGGCCGGGGTGCGCCGGGCGCTCGATCTGGTCCAGATGCAGGATCTTGCCGACCGTCCGGCTTCCCGCCTTTCGGGTGGCCAGCAGCAGCGGGTCGCATTGGCCCGCGCCATCGCCTTCTCTCCCGGCGTGATCCTGTTCGACGAGCCGTTGTCCAATCTTGATGCCAAGTTGCGGGCCGAGATGCGAATGGAGCTGCGAGAGCTGCAACAGAGGCTCGGCATCACCTCGGTCTATGTCACGCACGACCAAGAAGAGGCGCTGGCGATCTCCGACCGTGTGATCGTGATGAGTGCGGGCCGAATCGAGCAGATTGGCTCGCCCGAAGAGATCTATGACCGCCCGCGTAGCCGCTTTGTCGCCGACTTCGTGGGTTCGGCGAATCTGATCGCGGGGCGCGTTCGCGGCGAGGTGGCGGCGGATGGAACCGTGGCTTTCGAGGTTGCGGGCGGGATCATGCTGCAAGTCGCCGCTCCGTTCGGCGTAGGCAGCGCCGACGCCACGGTGGCACTGCGAACAGCGTACATCGCATTGAGCCCGCCGCCCTCCACCAACGAGGCAAATGTCGTGCCGGGGCGAATTCACCGGCGGATGTTCCACGGCGACTTCATTCAATACGTGGTTGACTGGCCGCCCGGTCAGCTGATCGTACGCCGTCCGCCCACGGAACTGTTCGAGGAGGGCAGCTCTGTAATCGTGCAGGTCACACCGGGACGCTGCGTGCTGCTGGCCTAGTCTGGAGCCCATGGTTCCTCCCTTCGGGATAAACACGGCCCGGGCACTCCATGCCGCGGCTCGCCAATCCTAGAGCGGGTGCGGAGCAGATCGAATTACGGCCCGGCGAACCCCTTCTCCACCTCTCCCGCTCGCGGGAGAGGTCGGCGAGCGGGAGCGAGCCGGGTGAGGGACTGGCCGCCGTACCCTCACCCGCCGCGCCAGCGCGCGGCGACCTCTCCCGCAAGCGGGAGAGGTATAGGGGACGCCAGCGGAACACGGGCGCTTCAATGTGATCCGAAAACGCTCTATATCCGACCCTGCCCAGCCGCTCCATCTTTGATGAATGCCGGAATGAACCGCGCGGCTCGATTCTGTGCTTCGAGCGCCAGCCGGCACACGGCAAACACCTGCGCCTGCGGCATCGCTCGTTCGGTGCGCTCCGCGACATCAGTGGCGAAATCACGATAATACGCGATTTCCATCCGGCTGCACTCGATGTGCCTCGTCTCGCTCCGGGTGACGAGGAACAGATGGTCGGTGCCGGCGCGGCCGGCGAGGTCCAGGTTCTTGCGGACCTCGATCGTGCCCTCGGTGCCGAGGACAAACAGCCGCCCATCGCCCCAGGTCGGCAAGCCGTCGGGAGTAAACCAGTCGAGCCGGATGTAGCCCCGCATTGTCGGCGTCGCGAGAATGATCTCGGCGAAGTCCTCGAACCCCGCGGGCTCGGTGCCAAACGCACCCACTGTACTGAAGACCACCTCGGCTTCCATCGCGTCCGAGAATGCCAGGAACTGGTCAATGGAGTGCGCACCAATGTCGTTGATGATCCCGCCATAAAAAGCCCGGTCGAAGAACCAGGACGGGCGCAGCGCGCGATTGAGCCGATGCGGCGCAAGCGAGGTGGTATGCACCAGCCGGCCGATCTCACCCGCGCGCGTCAAGCGCAACGCCTCCTGCACCGCGGGCGATGTCAGGCGGCCAAGGCAGATTGACCAGATGCGACCCGTTTCCGTAACCGCGCGCTCGATTTCGGCCAGTTGCGCGAAGGTGGTGACACCGGGCTTGTCCACCATCACGTCCTTGCCACATCGCATCGCCCGGATGGCAATTGCCGCACGCTCGGATGGAACCGCCGCGATCACGACGAAGTCGATCGAGGGATCTTCCAGCAGCCGTTCGCGATCGACTGCGGGAACCCCAGGGAACCGCTTGCGGAATCCCGCCAGCACGCGCGGGTCGGTGGTCTCGGGGCAATAGCCGACGCAGGCCTGCCCAGCCGAGAGCAGCCCCTGTGTCATGTCATAAATGTGCCGATGATCCAACCCGATCGCCGCGAAGCGCGTCATCACCGCTCTCCTCCCGTTCCTCGCCAGCCGAGCGCCGCAGGCGACAGCCCGGCCGGCCCAGCGCCGATCACCACGACGTCGCGGGGCTTGCTACGCGGCGTCATCGCCGCCCCCCAAGCGTTTGCACGACGGCCCCCACCGTTTCGGACATGCTTGCGAACACGCGCGCCCCCGCCTGCTCCAACGCCGCGTGCTTTGAAGCCACGGAGCCGGACGCGCCATGCACGAGCGCGCCGGCATGGCCCATGGTGACACCCTCGCGGGCGGTGGCGCCGGCGATCAAGGCGAAGACAGGGTTGGGATATCCGCTCGCTTGTAGGGCGCGGCCCAGTTCCTCTTCCTCTGTGCCCCCGATCTCGCCCACGACCAGCAGCGCCTCGGTGTCGCGGCGCGACGCGAAGAAGGAGAGGAGGTCGGCGAAGCGGGTGCCCTTCACTTGGTCGCCGCCGACACCGATCCAAGCGCTCTGACCGATGCCGCGCTGGACCAGCCGGTAGCAGATCTCATAGGACAGCGTGCCGCTCTTGGACATCACGCCGAGCGGCCCCGGCCGCAGCGCGACATCGGGCAGGAAGCCGAGCTTCACCTGACCGGGGATGCAGAGACCGGGTGTCGAGGCGCCAATCCAGGTTGCGCCCGCCGCGCGCGCCAGGCGGAGCGCACGCAGCGCGTCATGCACCGGAACGCCCTCGGCGATGGTGACAATTAGGCGAATCCCGGCTTCGATCGCTTCCTCGATGGCGCCGAGCACGGAAAGGGGCGGCACCATTGCCACGCTCACGCGCGCGCCGGTGGCCGCGACCGCCTGCTGGCAATCGCCGAAGACGGGAACACCCTCGACGTTGCGCGGCGCCTCCGGCGAGGACGACGTTCCAGCGACGATGTTGGTGCCGTAGGCGCGCATCAGGCGCGTGTGCGACCGGCCCATGCGGCCAGTTATGCCCTGCACGAGAATCGGCGTGCCCTGGCCGATGTCGGGGAGCGGGATCATCCCCGCGCGAACTTCGCAACGGCGTCGAGCGCGCGGTCAAGGTCAGGCTCTACGAGGATCGGCAGATCGGACGCGGTGATGATCTCCTGTGCCTCCTCGAAGCCGTTTCCGATGAGTCTCGCGATCACGGGTAGGCGCGGCGTGCCGGCTTCCCGAACGGCGCGAACCAACAGGCGGGCGAACTCGCCGAGATGGGTGATCCCGGCGAACACGCTGACCAGCACCACGCGGATATTTGGCCCGCGGCCGATCCAGCTCAGCACCTCAATCAGGCGGCGCGGATCGCCGCGCATCTGTCCGGTTCGAATGTCGCAGAAGTTGAAGGGCCGCAGCCCCCGCGCTGTCAGTTCATCGATCAACATCATGCTAAGGCCGGCGCCGGTGGACACCAGGCCGATGCTGCCAGAGCAATCGATCTCGGCGTAGTCGAAGCCCGAGGTCAGCTTCAGGAAAACCTCCGGGTAAGCATCGGCGCGATCGCGGAGGAGGGTTTCGACCTCGGGCTGGCGCGGGATGGCGTTGCCGTCGAGGATCATCTTCGCATCGCCCGCTACCCAGGCTCCGTCGCCGAGAAGAAAAAGCGGGTTGATCTCCAGCAGCGTCGCCTCATACCGGAAGAAGGCGCGGGCGAGGCGGCGGGCGGCGTCGCGAAGCGGCGCGCGATGCGCCTGCGGCATCTCCGCCGCCATTTGCTCCAATCCCGACACGACACTTGGCAGGTCGGGAGCGACGACAATCGAGCGCACCACGCCCTCGCCTTCGTGCAGCGTCTCGATCTCCATGCCGCCGCGCGCGGAGAGGAGGAGACGAATGCCCGCTCGCTCGGGCTCGGTCATGAGGCCGAGATAAGCCTCGTGGCCCCGCACCTGCCGCTCGATCCGGCAAGCGCGGACCACATGGCCCCGGATCGTCATGCCGATGATTGCATCGAGATGGGGACCGATCTGGTCCGGCGCTGTCGCGATGCGGATGCCGCCAGCCTTGCCGCGGCCGCCCGTTGGCACCTGCGCCTTGACCACCCAAGGGCCTGGAATGCCGGCGAGATCGCCCGGCCGGGTAGCGAGGACGCCGGGCGGCATCGGAACACCCGTGCGCGCCAGCAGTATTTTGGCGTCGTGTTCAAGCAAGAGCATCCGCTAGCCCTTGATAACCCGGAAGGGATCCAAGTGCGGCTTGCCACGAAGCCGCCAATCCGCGCACATCAGGGCATAAAAGCGGCTGCCGCGAACCGGCGCAACAGGAGGGCGAGATGGACATTCCAGCGAGCAGCGCGGAGGCGGCCGAGGGGCTGAACTTCCGCCTGACCAGCGATCAGAAGCGCCTGATCGAAACGGTGCGCCGGGTCACGCAGGAGCGGTTCAAGCCGGCCGCGCTGCGCTATCTGGACGGCAGCTTCCCGTGGGACAACCTGAAGCTGCTCGCCGAGCTCGGGGTGGCGGGCATGACAGTGCCGGAAGCGTATGGCGGCCTTGGCATGGGTACGCTCGAATCCGCGCTTGTGCTGGAGGAGATCGCCAAGGGCTGTTATGCGACCGCGATGATGATGCTGGGCGAGATCGGCGTGCAGTGCCGTATCATCTCTTATTTCGCGCCCGAGTCCCTGCGGCAGCGCTTCCTCCCCCGGATCGTCGCCGGCGAGTGCGTGCTCGCCATCTGCATCACCGAGCCGGATGCCGGGACGGACGCGGCGCGGATGCGCACCAACGCGGATGTGCGCGGCGAACGCGTCGTGCTGAACGGCGCCAAGACGCTCATCAGCCGCGCCGACGTGGCTGATTTGTTCATTGTCTTCACCCGCGTCGATCGCAAGCCGGGCGGGGAGGGCATCGGCTGCCTGCTCTTCGAGAAGGGCGCCAAGGGCCTGATCGCCGAGGCCAAGTACCACACGATGGGCGGGGAGATGCTGTCCGAGGTGCGGTTCGAGGACGTGGAGGTGCCGGCCGAGAACCTGATCGTGCGCGAGAACGGCATCCGCCGCCTGTTCAACGCCTTCAACGTGCAGCGCTGCCTGAATTCCGCGATTTGCCTCGGCTCGGCCGAGGGCGCGTTCGACGAGTGCGTGCGCTACATGCAGCTTCGCCAGGTGAGCGGCCACGCGATCGCCGAGTTTCAGGGACTGCGCTGGAAGCTCGTGGACATGTACAAGGAGATCGAGGCCGGACGCAGCCTGCTCTATCGCGCCTGCGTCAGCGGC
This sequence comes from Acetobacteraceae bacterium, assembly GCA_035252035.1. GTDB lineage: Bacteria > Pseudomonadota > Alphaproteobacteria > Acetobacterales > Acetobacteraceae > DATFDN01. Next base: position 23,913 of record DATFDN010000376.1, read on the forward strand.
GGTGAGTTTCCCGATCCGATGCAGGCGGCGCTTGCCAAAATCTACTGCAACGAAATGGCGATCACCGTCACCAGCCATGCCGTGCAGATGCATGGCGGGTACGGCTACACCGACGAGTATCCCGTCAGCCGCCTCTTCCGGGCCGCCCGCTTCGGCGGCTTGGGCGGCGGCACCCCGGACATGCTGCGCAATCTGGTCGCGCGGCGCTTGTTCGACCGGATCGACGCGAGTGAGGGGATTCTCAGCCTCGACACGTTCTGAGCGGCCTTGCGGGGCATGTCGGCCTGTAGCCAAGTCGGTCTATTCGGGTTGGGACACCTCTTGCCTCCCGGCGACCTTTGCAAGCGGGGAGGTGATATCGGCAAAGGTGATGTCGTGCAACGAGGTCACCACATCGATCACCGTCGGCTTGCGGGAGCCGATCGCATCGCGGATCGCCGGGCCGAGCTGCCCTGGATCGCTCACCCGCACGCCGTCGCAGCCCATGGCGCGGCCGATCGCGGCGAAGTCGAAGTCGCGGAACTCGGCGGCGAAGGGGCCGCCACCATGCAGCACCCATCCCAGTGCGCGATTGTTGAACACGACGGTCACGATCGGGATGTCCTGCTCCAGCGCGGTCATCATGCCATTCATGGCCATGCCGAAGCCGCCATCGCCGCAGACCGCCACCAC
>DATFDN010000377.1:0-3323 GCA_035252035.1 Acetobacteraceae bacterium
GGGGCGGGGGCATCTGCAACGCGACCGCCTGGGATGGGCTGGGGCCGATCGACCGCGCCGCCACGACCTTGCCCAGGGGACTCACGATCCCGTTCCCTTGCGCGTAGATTTGCTGGCCGGGCGCCAGTTGGGCGGCCAGCCGCTGCGCCTCGGGCGGCGGCAGGCGCACGATGGTGCCGTCCTGGAGCAGGACGCCGTTGAGGTCGCCGCGCGGCCCGTGCAACTGTTCCTTGATCTGGCCCTGGACCTGGAGGAGCTGGCCCCCGGCGTTCGGGCCATGTTTGCCAGGACCGCCCGCCGGAGGGCCGTTGTCCGTGACGGTCTGACCCGAGGCGTCGTTCGTGATCGACATGGCCTGCACCATTGGCAGCGCCTGCGCTTTCAAGCCATGGACCGTGACCGTGTCGCCGGGCCTCACCGCGTACACGACCTGCGTCGAGAGGTGCGGCGGGAAATGCACTTCCGTCCCGTTGTCCAGGATGAGGCCGTCAACATCGCCGCGCGGTGTCAGGCTGTACTGGGCTACTTTGCCCTTGATGGCGGGAAGCTGACTGACGTCGTAGTTCGCCGCCTGCTGGGCGTACGCGGTGGCACCCCCTAGGCCGGCGGCGAGGGTCGCCGCCAACAGCGCGTGCTTGAACGTGATCGGCATGATGTTCTCCAAAGATGGCGGGCCGGTCTGGCCCGTGACTCCACAGTTGCATCCGCCGTGCCAAGACAAGGGCGAGCGCCCTACGAGCCATGTCCCTTCGGCCCATGCCGATCGCGCTGGCCTCCGCCCTGCCAGGCGTGTCCGCTTTCCGGACGGGCGTGTCCGAGTTCAGGGCGTGGCAAGCACGTGCGACGTCGCCCGGCGCGTGCGCACCGTCCGCTGCCGTATCTCCCCCAGCGTGGCCGGCCGGAACGCCCAGGCATCGACCCCGACATCGCACTGGCGCGGCAGCGGGGCGAGGCGACCGTGGCTGTGGCCGTGCAGGTCGAGCCAGCCCTTGCCCATGTTGCGCCAGGTGCGGAAGGCGTAGTGGCACAGCACCAGATGAGCGCCGTCCACCGTGATCTCGGCGTAGGCGCGAACGCTGGACCAGCCGCTGTCGGCGGTGGTCGCCTCCCCGTCGTTATTGCCGACGATCAGATGCTTGGTGCCGTTCAGGGCGCGAAGCAGATCGGCTACGCGCCAGGGTTTCTGGCGCACTGCGAAATCGCCCAGGTGCCAAACTTCGTCGTGAACGCCGACCGCTTCGTTCCATCGGTCGATCATCGCCTGGTCCATGTCCGCCACGGTGGCGAACGGGCGGCGGAAGAGGGCGATGGCCCCGGCATGGCCAAAATGCGTGTCGGCGGTGAACAGGACGGCCATGCGGCGAGCCTAACGAAGGCCGGGCCGTCCTGGTTCACTGCCTCAGCTCAGCCAAGCACCCTCACTCGGCCCCATTCAGCGGCACCGCGTAGGCCCGGAACGGTGCGGGCTTACCCTTGTTCGGGCCGAACAGGTCGGTGAGCTGGCCCTCAAGCACCCAGGCGACATTCCCCACCTGGACGACCGAGACCGGCGTCTTGTAGCCGCTCTTGAGCACGTCGATCTTGGCACGATCGCCATCGACACTGACGCGGTCCAGCTTGCCGGTGCCCTCGACCATGAGCAGGGTGTTGCCGCCCAGCTTGCGCATCCCGTCGCAGAGCGCGATCGGCTGCGATGGCTGCATTCGCGTGACCTTGCCGGCGCTGCCGTCGCGGTTGACGTCGATCCGGAACAACGCGTTGCCATTGTAAAGGTTGACATACAGATTGCCGTCGCCGCCGAAGGCGATCCCGTCCAGGCCCGCGCCGTCCTTGACCGTGAAACGGTTGTCGGTCGCCCAGATCTCGAACGCCGACGCGCCGGGCTTCAGGCGGAGCACGTGCGGGTTGAAGGAGTCGGTCACGTAGGCCGCGCCATCCGGCCCGATGGCGATGTCATTGCACAACGTACGCTCGCCGGGAAGCGCCACGCTGCCCTTCGGCGCCCCGCTCTTCAGATCGAACGACTTGAGCGCGACCGGCTTCTGTCCTCCCGGTACGACAACGCCCGCGGAGGAGAGGTCGCTGGAGCAGACCCAGAGCGTCCCGGATCGTTCGTCGGCCAGCACGCCGAGCACCGACATCGTTCCGGCCGTACCTGGCTTGATCCATAGGTCGGCCGTCGAGGCCCCTGGCGCCGCGCGGTAGATGCCTCCTTCCCCCAGGCTGCCGATGATCAGTGTTCCATCCGAAGTCGCGGTGATGCTCTCCGGAAACACGCGGTCGCCAGGAACCGTGACCTCGGACGGCGCGCTGATCGCGCCGCCGCCGTCCACGAGCAATCCAAGCGCCACTCCGATAGACAAGACCGCGCCGCGCGCGGTCGCGACATATCCGTAACTATGGTGCCGCCGCATCGCTTCTCTCCCTCCTGCTCGTCGCACGTTGCATTCCGGGCCGCTGCTAGGCCGTCCGGATGTAAACCGCCTTGCTTCACGCCCGTAGCCGTTCGTTTTTTAGCCGCCGAATCCCGGACCGTCCCGGCACGGATCGTTATTCCCACTTGACTATAGCGTAGGAGGGTGGTGCCGTCATCCCCGGCTGGATATAACGGAGGGCGAGCGTGCCGCCACTGGCATCGATCGAGGCGCTCAAGCCCGGATCTCGGGCCGCCCAGCGTCTCGCGGCGCGCGAGCGCGCCGCGACGCCGCTTTCGGCTCCCCTCGCCCTCCGCGCTCCCGCCGACGCGCCTGCGGAGCCAATCGCCTCGCGGCGCGCCAAGATCTGGGAGTTCGACCCGAACCTGCACTGCTCGATCATCGGAACCTGCCTGTCCGCCGCCGAGTTGCGGCGGCTCCTGATCAAGCTCGGATTGGCTCGGGACGACGAATCCGATCATGACTTGCACTCCCGCGCCGTCGCGCTCGCCACCCGGCGCGACGATGCCTCCAGGCGGCTGAACAAGGCCCTGTACCAGCAGCACCGCCTGGCCATTCACTAGTTCGAAGGCGACGACCGAACAAGAGGTGCGCGAGCTTTGGCACGCGGCCCGGCAGCGCGGCGATATTCCCGGAGCCTATTGGGCCACGCTGACGCATCCCGCCGCCACCTCGGCCCTGATCCGGGAGGCGTTTGGCCAAGTCCATATGCTTTCACACCTGGTCGGCGCCGCCAACCGGGCCGATATCCGCCGGCTCGCCGTTCTAGAGGCGGAAAAAGCGGCGCTGGAAGCCAAGCTCCAGCGCCAGCAGACGCAACTGCGCGAGCTTGCCGTGACGCGCGATGCCGAGATCCGGCGATTGCGTCAGGCGCTCGCCAGCCGCATT
>DATFDN010000378.1:0-10973 GCA_035252035.1 Acetobacteraceae bacterium
CGACCGCGAAAGTCATGCAGGGTTATCTCGGCCTGAGCGGTCCGGCCGGAGGGTTCATCGCGGCCGCCGGGCTGCACGAGAGCGGCGCCGTGCTGCGTCATGGCGACTTCATCCGACCGGGGGTGGAATGCGAGCTGGCGGTGCGGCTCGCCCGCGACCTGCCGCCCGGGCCATGCACGCGGGACCAAGCGGCCGAGGCGGTGGAAGCGGTGATGGCGGGGATCGAGTTGGTCGAGAACCGCTACGGCGACCTCAAGGCGCTCGGCACGCCGGCGCTGATCGCGGACCGCGTGTTTCACGCGGCCGCCGTGCTCGGCGCGGAGGTGGCGGCGTGGCGCGAGATCGACCTGGCGGGCCTGGCCGGTCGCATCGCGGTGGATGGCGTCGTGGCCGGCGCGGGCGTGGGGGGCGATCTGCTCGGCCATCCGCTGAACTGCCTGGCCTGGCTGGCCGGATCGGAGCTGGCGGCCGCCTTCGGCGGATTGCGCGCGGGACAAGTGGTGATGCTGGGCAGCGTGACGCCGCCGATCTGGCTTGAAGCGCCCGCCGCGATATCCGTGACGTTTCCGCCACTTCCGGCGGTGCAACTGCGGCTGGTGTAACGCCCTGTTAATGCGGAAATGCGACGAACGGCACGACCCCACGGGCGCGGGATGGTACGCGGACGGCGGAGGCGGAAGGAGTCGCCCATGCGTGCGGATTGGGACCAGTTGACCGACGAGTCGCAGCTCGTGCTGTCGCGCGAGGCGCTGCGGCACGCCTCGGCGATCATCGCCGAGCAAGCCGAGCTCCTGGCGGAGGAGTTCGAAAGCGGCCGGCTGGAGGACCGGGGCGGGGCGGACGCGCTGCGGCTGTTCGCCGCGATCGTGCAGCTCAACCACGATCCGACGCTGGTCTCGGCAGGGCACGCCTGAGCGGCCGGCGGTCGCGACCATTTGCTGCAAGCGCGAACGTTGCCACGGGCGACAGGGCACCATAGATTCGCGAGGACCGTTGGCCGGCGGCATGGCTCCGGCGGCGGACTCAACGCCTGGGGGACAATATGAGCGGCTCTGCCAAGCGATCCGTCACGATCACGCTGGACGGCTCGAACAAGTCTTCCCGCCTGCCGTTGCTCGACGGCAGCCTGGGGCCGGCGGTGGCCGACATCCGCAAGATTCACGCCGATCTCGGGATTTTCACCTACGATCCGGGCTATGGGTCGACCGCGTCCTGCGAGAGCAAGATCACGTACATCGATGGCGATGCGGGCGTGCTGCTGTACCGCGGCTATCCGATCGAGCAGCTTGCCGAGAAGTCGCACTTCCTCGAAGTGGCCTATCTGATCATGCACGGGGAGCTGCCGACCGCCGCCCAGCTCAAGGCGTTCGAGCTCGGCGTGCTGCGCCACACCATGCTGCACGAGCAGATCCGCTCGTTCTACAACGGCTTCCGCCGCGACGCGCATCCGATGGCGGTGATGTGCGGCGTGGTTGGCGCGCTGTCGGCGTTCTATCACGACAGCCTCGACATCAGTAACCCGGAGCACCGGCGGATCAGCGCCTTCAGGCTGATCGCGAAGATGCCGACGATCGCCGCCTGGGCGCACAAGTACAACATCGGCCAGCCGTTCATCTACCCGCGCAACGACCTTGGCTACGCCGAGAATTTCCTGCGCATGTTCCATGCCGTCCCGGCCGAGGAGTACGTCATCAGCCCGACGCTCGCCAGGGCGATGGATCTCATCATGATCCTGCACGCCGACCACGAGCAGAACGCATCGACCAGCACGGTGCGGCTGTCCGGTTCCACCGGCGCCAACCCGTTCGCCTGCATCGCCGCCGGAATCGCGAGCCTATGGGGTCCGGCGCATGGCGGGGCCAACGAGGCGGTGCTGAAGATGCTGGGCGAGATCGGCCACAAGCAGAACATCCCCGAGTTCCTGCGCGAGGTGAAGGACCGCGGCAAGCACACCAAGCTGATGGGCTTCGGGCACCGCGTGTACAAGAACTACGATCCGCGAGCGAAGATCATCCAGAAGGCCTGCCACGACGTGCTGGGCGAGCTCGGCATCGAGGATCCGCTGCTCGAACTGGCGATGGAGCTCGAGCACATCGCGCTGAACGACCCGTATTTCGTGGAGCGCAAGCTCTATCCCAATGTCGATTTCTACTCGGGCATCATCCTGAAGGCGATGGGCTTTCCGACGAGCATGTTCACGGCCCTGTTCGCGGTCTCGCGCACCGTGGGCTGGGTGAGCCAGTGGCAGGAGATGATCGAGGATCCGGATCAGCGCATCGGCCGCCCCCGGCAGCTCTACACGGGCGCGCCGGAGCGTGACTACGTGCCGATCGAGCATCGGGACTGAGCGGGGCGGCGCCGGCCGGGGCGGGCCGCGACGGCGCTTTGATCCCGAAAACGTAACGGTCTATTAACATGGGCCGCTGTGGCCGGAACGCAAATTTCGCATAGCGAAATTTGTCCGCGGGCTTTCGCGGTTACGCCCGCCTGCTCATGCCAAAAATGAGCGGAGAGGTGTAACAATTTCATAAAGCTCAGGAGTGACACACGTCTAGACATGGTTTCGAAATTTATGACCGCCATCCGCCTCATTCGAACAAAGCTAGAAAATTAACGAATTACGCGACTGAATTGCTAAATTAGAGCAGGAGGAAGGACGAATTCACGACACCGCAGGTTGTAGGACTGCCATCGTATGCCGGCACGCCACCGAGGGTTTTGAGCGATGATCGGTGGCCCCGGAGAACTTGCTTGATGTCGAACAAGGGCCTGGATTCGCTTGTGAAGGAGCGGCTGCGCACCTGGCCGCAGAGCCCGCCGGGGCTGCATCCGCGCAACCGCCCCCGCCATGTCTGGCTGCGCGGGCGGCCCGTGGCCGATCTCAGCGCCTGCCATCCGTTCCTGAAACTCCCCGGCAGCGACCGGCTGCGCACCCTGCCCGATGGGCTATGGCTGAAATTCGCCGGCACGCCGTTCGAGCCATATGTCGATATCTTCGCCGTCGAGGCATGCGGCTCGTTGCAGAACCTGCTCGACAAGCGATCGCGCTTCGCGCCCAGCACGCATTCGCTGCTCGCGGTCTGCCCGGTGCCCTGGCTGCTCGCCCCGGTGGATGCCGCCGAGCCGACGCCGCGCTGGCGGGCGACCGGCGTGCTTCGCCACGAGCCGGCACTGCCCGTGGTTCTGCCGGTGCGCGACATCCGCGTGCTCTATGCGCTGAAGCGCGACCATTACGCCGGCTTCGCCCGCCATCAGGTGCCGCACGCGCACGAATTCTTCGTGCCCATGGACGCGATCACCGCGGAAGGCTCCGACAGCGACCCCGCCCTGTGCTCGCTGATCGGGCGCGCCACGGCGCAGAACTTCCTGAGCGAGCCGGAGGCCGCGTGATGGGTCAAGCGGTCCAGGCGATCCGCGCCGCGATCGCGGCCGCCCCGACGAGCGCCGCTGTCGCGAGCAGGGAAGGCAGCGCAAAGCCGCCCGTGCTGTCTAGCAGCACGCCCGCCATCACCGGCCCGGCGATCTGCCCCACCCCGAACCCCGCGGTCATCAGAGCGAACGAGCGGCGCTGCTGCCCTGGCGCCAGGGCGCGCGCCGCCTCGAAGCCCAGCGCCGTGATGCCCATGAAGGTGCCTCCGAGCAGCGCCGCCGCCAGCAGGGCGCCGGCCGGAGCGTCCCACAGCCCGCCCGCCGCGACCCCGATGGCCTCGGCGCAGCAAGCCAGGGCGTAGGCGCTCAGCACACCCCACCGCCGGCCCGCCCAGCCCCATGCCGCTGTCGAGGGGATCGCGGCCAACCCCACGGCCAGCCAGACCAGGGCCTCCACCGTCCGCAAGTCCGCGGTCGTTCGCACCACGGCGACGATGAACGTCGCGGTCACGATGTACCCGAACCCGAATAGCCCGTGACATAGCGAAAGCGCGCCCAGCCCCCGGGGCAGCCGCCCCGGGCGCGCTTCGGCGGAAGGGGCTCCACGAGCCGTGGCCTCCGCGCCGGGCACGAGCCAGGCCACCAATGGCACGAGGGCGCCCGCCGCGGCTCCGGAGGCGATCCAAAGCCCGCGCCAGTCGAGAGCGGTTCCGCGCAGCGCATCGATCAGCAGCGCCGAAGCCGCGATTCCGAGGCCAACGCCAGCGAAGTGCAGGCTAGCCAACCCGCGCTGCCCAGCTCGCGCGAGCCGGTCCAGCACCAGGCCGGACCCAAGGACCAGCACGAAGGCGCTGGCCGCGCCGCCGGCGAAGCGCAACAGCAGGAAGGCCGGCATCGTTCCCACCAGGCCGACCGCCCCCGTGGTCGTGGCACTGAACGCGAGCGTCCCGACGAACCAGTTCCGTGACCCGCCCGGCAGGCGCGGGACCGCCACGAGCAGCGCGCCCACAAGATAGCCCGCGAAATTGGCGGAGGCGATGAGTCCTGCCTCGGCCTTGTTCAGTCCCAGCCGCTCGACCATGGCGGGCAGGATGGGCGTATAGACGAACCGTCCGATGCCCAGTGCGGAGGCCAGCGCCAGCATTCCGCCGAGCGCCAGCGCGATTTCCGTTCCACGAGCGCCCAGGAGGGTGGCTGGCCTCCGCCCTGTTCGCGCCTCCGAATCGGACGAAGCCATGCCGCGCCTCCCTGACCGTCTTTTCCAAGGTGGTCCTATCCACCACTCGGGAAAAGCGATCAGTTCTGATCAATCCCATCTGCTGGAGCGATGGCCCGCTTCCTAAGCGGCGGCGGTCCCCACGGCGCGCGGAACCGGCTTGGGCCAGGCGGCATCCAGGAAGGCGGCGAGCGCGCTGCTGAAATGGCCATCGCGCCGCCGCACGAACACCGTCTCGACGCACGCCTCCTCGGCCGGCAGGGTGTGCATCGTGACACGGCCCTCCCGCCAAACCGGTCCGACCAGGGCGCGGGGGAGCATGGTCACGCCCAGCCCGGCCGCCACGCAGCCAAAGATCGCCTCGAGCGTGCCGAATTCGAGCACGCGCGGGCTGGGAATGCCGTGGCGTGCCAGCACGACTTCAAGGCGCTGCCGGTATGAACATCCGGAGCGCAGGACCACGATACGCGCGTTCCCTTGCTCCGCCAGCGCCCCGAGTGATCCGACCTGTGGTGCCGTGAGCAGCACGAGTTCCTCGCGGAACACGGTCTGGGACTCGGTCTCCGGATGCGCGACGGGTCCGCAAACGAAGGCGCCCTCGATCTGATGGTCGAGCACCAGATCGATCAGCTCGCAGGTGGTCCCGGTCCGAAGCGTCAGATCGACGAGGGGGAAGGCAGCCGCGAAGGTGGTCAGCGCGTCTGTCAGGCGGAGCGCCGCCGTGGTTTCCAGCGAGCCAATGATGAGCGGTCCTTGGGGCGTGCCGTCGTCGCGTGCCGCCCGGCCCGCGTCCACGAGCAAGCGCGCCACGCGATGGGCGTAGGGCAGGAGGCGGCGACCGGCGGGCGTGAGTTCGACCCCGCGGGCATGGCGGACGAACAGGGCGGTGCCGAGCTCTGCCTCCAGCCGGCGAACATGGGCGGTGACATTCGATTGAACCGTGTTGAGCTCGGCCGCGGCTCGCCCCATCCCGCCCAACCGGGCGACAGCCGCGAACATCTTCAAGTCGGTCGCATCCATCGCCGCGGCCCTCGCCCACTTCGGCGGTGAACTCTGTCAGCGATGGGGCCACCGGTTCAAATTACCAGAAATTAACTCTAAGGAAGGACCGCGTGCTATACCACGCGCCTGTTGACGAACTTGGAAACGCACCTTGAGCAATCGGACCCATCTCCGCCTATTGGTTTTGGCCGGCTTGGCTGCGTGGCCCGCGGCCGGATTCGCCCGCGATCACCTCGCCGCCGCGCGCGACGCCCTTCAAGCGGGCGACCTCAAGACCGCCGCGATCGAGCTGCGCAACGCGGTGCGTGACGATCCGCAGAATGCCGCGACCCGCTTCGACCTGGCGCGGGTCGAACTCCAGCTCGGCGATCCGGTCTCCGCCGAGCGCGACGCCCGCGCCGCCGCGCTGCGCGGGCTCGATTCGCGCCGGACGCTGCCGCTGCTCGGCGAGGCGCTGCTCGCGCAGGGCCGCGCCGCGGACGTGCTGAAGGAGTTGCAGCCCAAGGGAGAGGACAAGGCGCTGGATGCCCAGGTGATGGTGCTGCGCGGCGAGGCCGCGCTCCGCCTGGGCAAGCCCGACGACGCGGCCGCGAGCTTCAGGGAAGCCGAAACACTGGACCCTTCGACGATCCTGGCCTGGACCGAGGACGCCAAGCTCGCGATCGGGCGCGGCGATATCCCAGGTGCCCTGGAGCGCATCGAGCGCGCGCTCGCCGCCCAGCCCAAGGCCATGGAGGCGCTGGTGCTGAAAGCGGCCCTGCTGCGTCAAAAGGGCGAACCCCAGGCAGCACTGGCCCTGCTCGGCCAGGTGATCGCCGAGCAACCCCCTGCCCTCGCCGCCCGGATCGAGCGGGCGAACCAATTGCTTTCGGCTGGCAAACTGGAACCGGCCCGCGCCGACCTCGATGCCGTGCTCGCAATGGTCCCGAACAACGTCGAGGCCTTGTTCCTGCGGGCCGTGCTGCTGCATGAGACCCATGACGACAAGGGCGCCGAGGCGCTGCTGCAAAAGCTTGATCCGATCTTCGCCACCTTTCCGCGCGCCTTCCTGCTGCGCGCCGCGGTGCAGGAGCGGAACGGGGAGCTGCAACAGGCCGAGGAGGCGGCGGCGAAGTACATCGCCCGCGTCCCGGAGGATCCGAACGGCTACAAGCTGCTGGCCCGGCTCTATCTGGAGGATCGGAGGCCCGACCTTGCGCTGACGCCGCTGAAGCAGGCCGTGCAGGCGGGCAAGGCCGATGCGCTGGTCTACGACATGCTGGGCCATGCCTATGCCGCGACAGGCCATCCGCCCGAGGCGGCGGAGGCTTATGTCAAGGCGGACGAGCTGGCGCCTGGCGATATCGAGACCGAGACCGCCCTCGCCGCCGCCCGGATCGCCAGCGGCCAAGCCGACAAGGCGCTGGAGGGGCTCGACGCGGCACTGGCGAAGGCGCCGGCCAGTCCTCCGTTGCAGGAGGCCGCCTTCAGCGCCGCGCTGGCCACCGGCGAGCTTGAGCGGGCTGAGCGCGTGCTCGCGCGAGCGAAGCAGGCCGCCGGCGAGACGCCGGTCACGCAAAACATGATGGCCATGCTGCAACTCGCCCGGCTGGACGTTGCCGGGGCTCGCGCGACGCTGGAGCCGGTCATCAAGGCGCATCCGGAGTTCATCCCGGCCCAATTGAACATGGTGCGCGCGCTGGCCATGCAGGGACAAGGCGAGCAGGCCGGCGCGGCGCTGGCCGCGATCCTGGCCCGCGCCCCGGCCGCGGAGCCGGCCTTGTCCCTCTCGGTCGAGGAGCGGCTCCGCACTGGGCACGCCGCCGAAGCGGTCGCGCTCATGGAACGGGCGCACGCGGCCCAGCCCGGCGACGCGGAGCTGACCGCGCGGCTCGCGGCGCTCGCGTTGCAGACCGGAGCGCCGGAGAAGGCGCTCGCGCTGGCCGAGCAGGCGCAAGAGGGCGGGACGGCGCCGAGCCCGCAACTTATGCTGATCGCGGCCAATGCCCAGCTCGCGCTGAAGCGGAACGACGCCGCGCGCGAGACCCTCACCAGGCTGGTCGCGCTGGAGCCGGGCGCGGTGGAGGTGCGGCGCCAGCTCGCGGCCGTGCTGGTCGAGCATGGCGACGCCGAGGCGGCGCGCACCGTGATCCGGGAGGGAATGCGCGCCACGCCGCGCACCTATCCGCTCTATCTCGACTACGCGCTGATCGACCTCAAGCAAGGCGGCCTCGACAAGGCCCTGGCCACGGCGGACGCGCTGCGCCAGCAGGATCTCGGCGACCCGGCGCTGAGCGCCTTGCGCGGCGACGTGCTCATGGCGGCCGGGAAGCCGGACGAGGCGGCCAAGGCCTACGCCGGTGGCGCCGGCCCGTCGAGCGCGTTGCTGGCGCTGCGCCTGGCCGGCGCGTACCAGCACGCGGGCAAGCGCGACGCGGCGCGCGCGGCGCTGGCGGACTGGGCCGGCAAGCATCCAGGGGATCTCGCCATCACCGCCGCCCTGAGCGAGATCGATCTCGCCGACAACCGGCTGGACGCGGCGCAGGCGGAGCTGGAGGCGATGCTCGCGCAGCGCCCGCTCGACCCCGTGGCGATGAACAACCTGGCCTGGGTCTATCAGCTTCGCGACAACCCGCGGGCGCGGCCCCTGGCCGAGCGGGCCTATCTCCTGGCCCCCAATCCCCAGAGCGCCGACACGCTCGGCTGGATTCTCGCCCGTGGCGGCGATCCGGCCCACGCGCTCGCCCTGCTGCGCCAGGCCGCCGCGTCCGGCGACCCCCGCATCGCCTATCACCTCGCCGTGGCGCTCAACGACACCGGGCAGAAGGACGACGCCGCGAAGGTGCTGGCCAAGGTGGCCGAAGCGCCAGGCGACTTTTCCGAGAAGACCGCGGCGCGCGAGCTGCTGAGCAGGCTGAACAAGGGCACCTGACATGCGCTCGCTGCTGCTCGCGGCGGACATGCTCGTCCTGCTGGGGATGAGTATGCGCTGGCCGTTCGTGGGCGTCCTGCTGTGGTCGTGGATCTCGTTCATGAACCCGCATCAGCTCGCCTGGGGCTTCGCGAGCGGGGTGCCGTGGGCGATGATGACCTTCATCGCGACCCTGATCGGCTGCGTGGTGGCGCGGGAGCCTAGGCGCCTGCCGATCACCGGCGTGACCGCGATGATGCTGGCCTTCATGCTCGCGATCAGCGCGACCACGGCCGTCGCGCAATCGCCGCTGCCCGAGGCGACGCAGAAATACATTTGGGCCATCAAGGTCTTCACCGTCCTCCTGCTCAGCGTGGCGCTGCTCACCAGCCGGCGGCGCATCCAGGCCCTGGTGTGGGTGATGGTGCTCTCGCTCGCGTTCTTCGGCGTGAAGGGCGGGGCGTACACCATCCTGTCCGGCGGCGGCGCGCGCATCTTCGGCCCGCCCTCGACGATGATCGAGGACAACAACCACCTGGCGGTGGGGCTGCTCGTGACCTTGCCGCTCATGAACTTCCTGCGCCTCCAGTCGGCGCACCGGATCGTGCGCGCCGGGCTCGCGGCCAGCATGGTGCTGACCCTGTTCGCGGTGGTCGGCTCCTACTCGCGCGGCGCGCTGATCGCGCTGGCGGCCGTCGCGGTGCTCTTCTGGCTGAAGAGCCGCCGCAAGCTGCTCTATGGCGCGCTGGTGTCCGGCCTGGTGGCCGGCGCGGTGTCGTTCATGCCGCAGGGCTGGACGGAGCGGATGCACACCATCCAATCCTACGAGCAGGACAACTCGGCCGAGGCGCGGCTGACGATGTGGCACACCGCCTGGCTGCTGGCGAAGGCGCGTCCGCTCGTCGGCAGCGGGTTCTATGGCCCGTACACGCGGGTCGTGGTGGACCAGGTTGACCCGGCCTCCCCGGCGCGCGCCGTGCATAGCATCTGGTTCGAGACGCTGGGCGAGCACGGCTTTCCCACCTTCTTCATCTGGGCCGGAATGACGGTGGCCGGCGCGCTCGCGTCGCGGCGCATCGTCCGCGCCGCGCGCGACCGGCCGGAGCTTGCCTGGTGCGCCGATCTCGCGCGCATGGCTCAGGTGTCGATGGTCGCGTACCTGGTCGGCGGCACTTTCCTTTCGCTCTGCTACTGGGATTTCTACTTCACGCTGCTGGGCGTGGTGACGGCGGTGGACGTGTACGTGCGCCGCGCGGTCTCCGGCACGCTCGCCGCGCCGGCGCCAGCGCGCTGGGTGCCCCGCGCGGCGCCGCAAATGGCGGCGCGATGACCGGGCTCCTGCTGCTGCTGACGATCATCGCCGTGACCTGGCTTTGCGTCTGGAGTGCGCGCGCGGACGGGCCGGCCAAGTGGAGCCCGTTCGACATTCGCGAGCACCAGCAATCCACGCCCTCGCCTGCCGCCGCACCCAAGAATGCGCGAGCGGCGGCGGCGCCCCGCGAGAGACAATGGAAACGCTCCGGCTCCTGACCTTCAGCACGCTCTATCCGAACGCCGCCCGGCCCAACCACGGCGTCTTCGTCGAGAACCGGCTGCGCCACCTCGTCGCCAGCGGCGAGGCGACGAGCACGGTCGTGGCGCCGGTGCCCTTCTTCCCTTCGCGCGCCGCGCGGTTCGGCGACTGGGCGCTGGCCGCGCGGGCTCCGGCGCGGGAGGAGCGGCACGGGCTGATGGTGCATCACCCCCGCTATCCCGTGATCCCGCGCGTCGGCATGTCGGTGGCGCCCTGGCTCCTCTATCGCGCGTCCCTGCCCTATGTGCGCCGGATGCTGGAGGACGGGCGGCGCGTGGACGCGATCGATGCCCATTACGTCTATCCGGACGGGGTGGCGGCGGTCTGGCTGGGGCGGCGCCTCGGCCTGCCCGTCGTCGTCACCGCGCGCGGCACCGATGTCAATTTCATCCCCCGCCATGCCGTGCCGCGCAAACTGATCCAGGGGGCGCTCAAGGAGGCGGCGGCGCTGATCGCTGTCAGCGCCGCGCTGAAGGAGGCGATGCTCGCGCTGGGCGCGGCGGGGCCGAAGGTCACGGTTCTGCGCAACGGGGTCGATACGCGCCTGTTCTGCCCGCCCGCGGACCGCGCGGCGCTGCGCGCCCGGCTCGGCCTCGATGGCCCGACGCTGCTCTCGGTCGGGCATCTGATCGAACGCAAGGGCCATGACCTCGTGATCCGGGCGCTGGCCCAGCTCCCCGGCGTCGCGCTGCTGGTGGCGGGCGAGGGACCGGAGCGGCCCCGGCTCGAAGCGCTCATCGCGGAACTGGGCCTTGGCGCGCGGGCGCGGCTGCTGGGCGCGCATCCGCACGACGCCATGGCGGCGCTGTACGGCGCGGCGGACGCGCTGGTCCTCGCCTCCTCGCGCGAGGGCTGGGCCAATGTGCTGCTGGAGGCGATGGCGTGCGGCACGCCGGTGGTCGCGACCGACATCTGGGGCAACT
>DATFDN010000379.1:0-3680 GCA_035252035.1 Acetobacteraceae bacterium
GCCCGCAGCACCTCTGCGAGTGCCACGCCGGTCCATCCGGCGTTGCCGATGGCGCCCGGCTCCCACTTCGTGCCGCTCACCGGGCGCACCTCCTGGAGCTCCCTGCGGCGGTTGCCCGCGCACTGCAGCGTCGCGGTTATGGTCCGCGGACGAAAGCGGCTCCGCAGATCGGGTACCGAGAGATCAAGGGGTCTGGCCACCAGCCCATCCACCCGGAGTCGGTGCCGCGCCGCCCCGAGGCCTGGGATCGAGCCGTGTGTGCGGATATAGAAGCGCTCGGCGGGTGTCACGAAGGACGCCCGCAGCAGATCGAGCGGCGGCTCGGCGTTGAGAGGCCAGGACTGGTGGACGATCAGGTCGTGGCTGGCCTGCGGCATTCACTGCCTCCCACAAACACGCGCAAGCGGTGTGCGTCGCCAACGCCGCGATGTGCCTCTCGTTCCCGGGACCGCCTCCAACCCCGCCCGGGCTCGACCGGAGCCGATCGACACCGCCATCGTGCAGCCGTTGGGGCCGGTGCCGGCGCGATCCTGGCGCTTCTCGCCCCGCGGCGCGAGGCAGGCGACCGGGGCTCCTGCACCAGGTCCGGATGGCTTTGCCCGGCTGCGCCCACGACCTGCTCCGGTGGCCTCCAGCGAGAGCCGATGGGACAGGCGGACAAAGGTTGCAGGCGGCTTTGGGAGGCGAACGGATCGCGAACTCCGCGTTCGACGCTTCCCGGCAAGTGGCTGAAACGGCTCAGGAAAAAGCTTGTAGACTAAATCCGGGCAGTCCCAAGCTCCGGAGAGAGAGCGGCCTTCGGAGAGAGATTCCGGCGGTTGTTTCGATTTCGGAGTCTCAAGCCCGCGCCGCCAAACCCTGGCGGAACCTGGCCCTTTTAGGCGGTCTGGGACATGGCGGAGAGTGGTTCGATGGAGGGCGACTGGAGCGGGCGAAGGGATTCGAACCCTCGACCCCAACCTTGGCAAGGTTATGCTCTACCCCTGAGCTACGCCCGCGCTCCATTCGCCGCAGCCGCGCGTAAATAGCGGCAAAGCGTTCCAAACGCAACCCGGGCCGAGGGCATCGCGTGTGGAGGAAGGCCCGACGGCGGCGGGCGAGAAGTGGCGCCAGGGGAGGGGCACGGCATGGACCCAATCCCTCCCGGCAGCCCCTCAATCCGTGTCGTGCTTCGGGATGTCGCGATGTTCCCGATCGCCCGTCATCCCGCCGCCGGGCACCGCGTCGTTGGTGGGAGCCCCCGACATGCCGGACGGTCCAGCGCCGGTACCAATGCCGCGCAGGCCGAGGGAGCCGATGCCCCCTTCGGTCCCTGTCGCGGCCGAGCTGTCGCCCGGCTGGGTGCCGGAGACGAGGCCGGACGCATCGGCGGGTCGCGCCATGGTGCGCCCCCCTGTCTCCTGTTGCGCGGCCCGCTTCTCGGCCTCGGTCATGGGCGGTGTCTTGTCCTCTGGTCCGGGCATGGCGTGCTCCTGTGGAACGGGGGAACCCCAATCCGTTGAACGGAGCGCGCCCGCCCGCGTTTGCCATGGCGGACAAGATGAATGGCGCGTGATGGCGGACGAGAAGCCGAAGGATGCGGGCGGCCAGCCAACCCAAGCGGAGGCGGCCCGGCTGGACAGGGCGCACGAGGCGGCAGGTGACGGTACGCCGCAAGGCTCGGTCCCGGCGGGGCTTACCGCCGAGGAGTCGCGGAAGCGCGCGCGGGAGGCAAACCCCGGCGCGGATGCGGCGACGGGGTAGATCCGGCGACGCGGCGGCTGCGCCATCGTGCTAACCTGGCGGGCATGAACCCTACCTCGCTCCTCGCGCCTAGCATGGGGTCCGACGATCTCGCGGCCGTTTGCCGCCGGTTCCATGTCCGCCACCTTGACCTATTCGGCTCCGCTGTGAGCGGACGTTTTGACCCTATGCGCAGCGATCTCGATTTCCTCGTAACATTCGAGGAAATGCCGAGCAACGCTTACGCAGACGCCTATTTCGGCTTACGCGAGGCCCTGGGAAGCCTCTTCGGACGCGAGGTTGACCTGCTCACCGAGGGCGCCTTGGAGAACCCCTACCTGCGACGCCAGGTTGAGGCCCAGCGGCAGCGGCTATTTCCGCCAGAATGATTCCGGATCATGCGGCGAAGTATCTTTGGGACGCCCACCGGGCGGCGGAGCGCATCGCACGCTTCACCGCAGGAAGCAGTCGCGACGAGTATTTGGCCAATGACATGATGCGTGCCGCGGTCGAGCGACAGTTCGAAATCATTGGTGAGGCTTTCGCCGGCTTGCGCCGGGTGGACCCCCGCCTTGGCGCCAACATCCCCGACTTGTCTCGTATCGTGGCTTTTCGCAACCTGCTGATTCACGCTTACGCCACGGTCGATGACTAACTGGTGTGGGCCGTGGTCGAGCGAGATTTGCCGAGGCTGCGCAGCGTGCTCGCCGGTCTGCTTGACATGGCGGGCGGCGAACAGCCTGAATCGTAATCGAGGGCGCGGGCCGCCATAAGGGAACATTACGCACGGCGTCGCGTACGGTGGGGCGCTGTCAGAGCGTCGAGCGGCGCGGCTAGTTCCTGGTAACGCGCGAAGGGGAAGGCAAGTCGTGCTGCTTCGGCGGCGAATCCACCGCGATGGCTATAGGCGGCATCCACGGCGCGATCCAGCTCCGCATGGGCCGAGGCGAGATTTGGAGGCATCGCAACCGGATCATACAAGTCGGCCAGCGTGGCGCCGGGGTGGGCAGCGCGGGCGTCCAACACCTTTCGCGCGGCGGCTTCGATTGTAGCGCGTTGGGCAGCCGTGGGGCTGGGCCAGGGGAAGTTGTTGTACACGATCCCGGAGGAGTAGCGGAAATCGCTTTTCAAACGCCCACAAACGCCGCGCACCCAGGCCATGTGCATACGGCTGCTGAGGACGCCGAAGTGGTACGGAGTAGCGCCAAGTGCAACTTTAATAAGATTGCTGGATAGCACTTCCGGCTGGACGAACGCCATCGGGATATATTCGCGCGTTTCCGAGGATACTTCGGGAATCGCCAAATATCGTTCGCTAGGCGCGTTCTCGACATGCAACCGCGTGGGGAACTTCGCCAATTCAGCGGTCGCCGCGTCTTTCGCCTTCCGGCCGTTCTTGCCCGCTTCCTCGCCCCGGCGAAAGCGTTGCACGGCTTCGATCCGCTTACGGACAAGCGGCAGTCGGCGGATGGCCTCCGGCTCGGCCTCACGCAGCCACAGGAACCAGCGTTCAATGCCGTAAAGGAACTCATCCGATCCGATCCAGCGCCGGAAATAGGATGCGGCGCCCGGCTCCCGCGCCAGGAACTCGGCTTCTCCTCCGGCGTGAACAGATACCATCCGCCATCGATCGGCTCATTGCCGATGCCCAGATCCGGACATTCACAAAGAGGCGCCTTGCGGCTCTTCAACGCGACCATGGGACCATCGGCCAGGTACGGGTTGATCCGCGCCACTCGCAGCGCTCGAGGCTCGCCCTCGACTCTCTCATAATCGAACAGCAGCTTTTCCGCCCGATCTTTCAGGGCGAACCCGACAATCACGCAATGCACCGCCGCTTTCCCGCGCGCCTCGCTGGTCCAGGCATTTGAGGATGTTCGCCTCGGTCGTGTAATGCTCGCCTCCTTTCCGACGCTCCTCTCGGTCTTTGATGCTCTGGAACAGGCTGCCGAAGATCG
>DATFDN010000380.1:0-3222 GCA_035252035.1 Acetobacteraceae bacterium
CGGCCACCCCCAGAACTGTGGGCCAGTCCACTTTTCGCGCATCTTTCAGCGCAACCCCGGGACACGGGCCGGATGCGGACGGGCCGCTCCGGGCGCGCGCTGAATAACGTTGCCGTTCGGGCCGATGGCATTGACGGCTCCGCCTGTCCCGGATGCGCCAGGCTGGCTCATCACCTGCTGCAAGGCGATCGGACCGGAACCGCTCGCGATCTGCTGCTGGACGCTGTTGTTGTTCCCGAGCACCACCGGACCTTGGAAGGCCGTCACATCGACCTGGTTGACAACGATCTGCCGCGATCCTCGCCCGCCGCTAGGGCCGTGCCATTCACTCCCATACCCCGATCCGTCGGATGGGCCGAAGCCAGGATCGGGAGCGAGCGGGATCTGCTGCATCGGCTGCACGCTGGCGGCCAGCGGCGTGCCGAAAGAAAAGCCGCCCAGGTATCCGGCATCGCCGCGCAGCCGCGCGATCATGGCCTGATGGCGTGTGCTTCGATCCTGTGCCTTGAGACTGGCCTGCACATCGGACGCCGTGATCCCCGGCAGCACGAACGGCATCGGCCGGGCCAGGCCGGTCGGTCCGCGCGCAATGTGTGGCGCGAGCGCGATCCCACCGCTCTCCTGTGCCATCGCCGGCGCGGCGAAGGCGGCCAGGATCGCCAGGGCGGGAACGATAGGTCGGCGCATCACGGTATGCTCCTTACGCAACGGCGGGAATGCTCGGACACGCTTAATGGACGCTGAGCGGTTCCATCTCGTGTTGCCGCAGGGCGGCGTCGGCGGTGGCCCGGTCGGCGTAGCGCCAGAGATAGGTGCCGTCCGCGCCATGCACGGCATAGCGGCCGCTCCCGCTCTGCTCCGTGCGCTTGACGTAGCAGAGCCGGTCGATGCCGAACGACTCGAAGCTTTCCCCTTGAAGGATTTGCCTCAGCCGCTCGATGTCGGTGTTCATGGCGCGTCTCCTTATCAGGACTGTCCATCGGGGAGACTAGGCGGGATGGGGCCGGGTGATAGTTAGCTGGGTCACAGTTCCAGCGATTTTCTCGCCCTCTCGCTGTGGAACCGCGGGCGTTACGGGTTATCGGTCGATGGTGACGGTGGTGTGGCGGGTGCGCAGCCGAAGCGTTTCCCCATTCCGCTCAACCAAAAGCGTGCGGCCATTCGAATCCCGGCGGTCAATGAAGATTTGCGGCTTCGCGGACTGTGGTACGGTGTCCTCGTCCAGATCGCCTTCGTTCGTCGGGGTGTCCGGGCCGCCTTCCAGATCCGAAGGGCCGATCTTCTGCATGGCTCCCGGCTTGGGGGCACCGGCTCCGAACGACTGAACGACATCGCCATGCCCGCCGACGCACACGGTGCGCCCATTGACGGTCTGGCAGCTCACGGCGCCTGACCCCGAGCAGGTGATGTTGCCGTTCACGGACCGGCAGCGCAACGTGTCGGCCGAAGCCGAAGCGCAGGCGGCCGCCGTCAGAATGAGGACGTATGCGAACGAACGCGGGTTCGACATGGGTTTCTCCTGAAAGAAAATCCCCGCCTCCGGCTTCATGGCCGCAGGCGGGGATGAACGAGGCATCAGCGGCCGATCTGGTTGAGAAGCTGCTGCTGGGCGGCACTGCGGGGGCCAGCCGCGAGATTGTAGCCGTGGGTGTAGGTGGTGGTGGCCAGCAGGCCGCGCGGCCCATAGGTCTGGATGTTCTGTCCGGCGCTGCTGGCCGGGCCGAGCCCCAGATTGACCCCGGCGACCACCTGGGTGCTGACCAGCGGGCGGCAGCCGCCGGCATTGGCGGTGAGCAGATTTTGTTGGGCTTGGCCGTGTGCCCCAAGCGCCTTGTTCACGCCGACGGTGACGCTGGTTTTGGACAGCGGGCACCCAGGGCGCAACTGCTCGATCTGCTCCAGTTGCGACATCGGGCCGCGCAGGGGCATCCCGCCGACCTCCTGCGCCGCGGCGGGCAGCGCGGAGGCAACGGTGAGCGCGGCGAAGATGACGGTGCGGAAGGACATGGCGCGCTCCTGTGGCAAGGGGAGAGCCGGCCCCGCCCAAGGCGGGGCCAGAGATCTCGATCACTGACCGCTGAGGGTCGTCACCTGCTGCTGCGCCAGGGAGCCGTAGCCGGTCGCGGCGTTGTGGTTGTACCCGCCGAACACCAGGTTCTTGCCCTTTCCGGCGCCGCCGATGGTCAGCACCTGCTGGTCGGCTTCCGAGAGATAGCCGGACGCGCGGTTGAGGTTGCCCCCGCCGCTCACCAGCGACTTGCCGCGACCATAGGCGGTGCCGCCCAGCGTGGTTACGTCCTGCTGCGCGCTGCTCATATAGCCGGAGGCGATGTTGCGGTTGTTGCCGCCGAAAGTAAGGGCGCGGCCACGGCCGTATGCCTGGCCGCCGATCGTCGTGATATCCTGCTGCGCGCTGCTCATGTAGCCGGAGGCAACGTTGCGGTTGTTGCCGCCGAAAGTAAGGGCGCGGCCATGCCCGTACGCCATGCCGCCGATCGTGGTCACGCCCTGCCCGGCGAAGCTGTAGCCGCCGCGAGCAACGTTGGTGTTGCCGCCGCCGCGTGTGAGGGACAACCCTCCCGTATCGTACGAGCCGGCCGAGGCCGGGGCCAGTGGCGCGATGCTGAACAGGCTCAGAGCGGCCAGACCGGAGAAGAGGATCTTACGCATGGATGAGGCTCCTGTGCTGATCTGCCGGAGCCCCCTTGGCCCCGGCCTGTCGTGTTCGACAGCGAGGCCACCCTATGGCGCGCCCGTCCGGCCGAATGTGAACGGGTCCACAAATCAGGCCAGAAAGTCCGCGCGACGTTGCGCAAGTAGGGCGGAAAAGCGAAGCGCGTTCCGCCGCCGACCGGCACATCGATAGAGGCGGAATGCGCTGCGCTGTTCCGCCCTAACCTCTGTCCAATTTACAACGCAGTCTGCGGTGAACAGTTATTCACGCCATGCTTGCGCCTGCCGCGAGCATCCACGGCTTTTTTGCTACTGCTACAAAGGCGTGGATGCCCGTGACAAGCTCGGGCATGACAATGAAAATCGTGCTGGCCCCTCAGCCGCTCACCCCTTGCCCGCCGCGAAGCGCACCGCCTCCTCCGCTGCCCGGAACAAGGCGCGGGCCTTTTGCCGGCACTCCTCGTACTCCGCCTCTGGCTCCGAATCCGCGACGATACCGGCGCCGGCCTGCACGTACATCGTGCCGTCCTTCACCAATGCGGTGCGCAG
>DATFDN010000381.1:0-2773 GCA_035252035.1 Acetobacteraceae bacterium
GGCGCGCTCGGCGTTGAGCTGGGGCACGACGATCGAGGCGCGCAGGCGCGGGTCGCGGTCCAGCCACTCGGCGGCGATCCAGTCGTTGACGGCACGGCAGAAGGCGCTGGCGAGATCATCGCTGAACAGCACCGGGGCGCCATAGAGGCAGTTCAAGATCGCCGCTTGCGTCCCGAACGGGCCCAACGCCTGCTCGGCCAGCCGCGCGGCGTCAGTCGCGCCGAGCCCATCGGCGCCGCGCCAATCGGATCGGACGGAGAGCGGATTCCCGGCCGGATAGGAGATGGGCACCAGTGGCTCGAACCCGCGCCGCTGCACCGTTTCGCGCCAGACCTCGTCGAGGTGCGGCAGCAGCGCGGCAAGCCGCGGCACCGTGGGGTGCAGGTCGCAGTCGATGGGGCCGGCGGCCGTCATGGGCCGAGTGTATGACATCACCTTGGCTTTGTCGCCTCGACCGCGTTCAGGCTCGGTATCCATGCCGGAGACTACGCGGCCCGCGCCCTTACGGCACGCATGGCTAGGACGGGCGTTCAGGCCGGGAGCCGTAGTGGGCTTTCTCCCAGGAACGCGCCCTCTTTATCGCGTCGGTGACGAACGGCGTGAAACGCGCGACGCGCAGCACCGCCTTGTTGAGGCCCGCGAGAAACGGCGGGAACGGCCGCGGAACGTCGATCAGCAGAACCACGCGCACGCCCTCCGTATCATTCCACACTTCGTGGCGAAAGGTGTCATCAAAGAGGACGCACTTCCCTTCTTCCCAATAGACCATCTCATTTCCGACCCGCATCCGCACCAGCGACCGTGGCTCGGGCACGATCAAGCCAAGGTGGGCACGGATCAGGCCCTTGTACACGCCCCTGTGAGCCGAAAGATGCGCCCCCGGCTCCAGAATGGAGAAGAAGGCGACTTCGAGGTCTGGAATCGCATCGAGCAGGCGCGCCGTTTCAGGGCAGCGCCGGCAGTTCTCCTCGGACCGCGCGCCGTAGGCTCGGAAGGCGAATACCTTCCACACCTTCTCTTGGACAATATTGTATTGCACCGGCGACAGATCCTGCATGGCAGGCAAGCCGGCCCTTTCCGGCATGACGGTGTCCAGCTCCCGCCGGATCGTCGCCCAGTTCGCCTCCAACTCGGCAACCCAGGGGAAAGAGGCCGAAGAGATGATCTCGCTCGTCTCGACGAGAGACTTGCTGGCGAGCCAGGTTTCAAGCGCTTTCATATGCCGCCGTCCGAAACGGGACACCGACTTTCGGACGCGCCTGAGCGGAAGGAAGCGAAATGGGAGCGTGCCGACCAAAAGCCTGACCCCCTTCCAGCCGAAGGAGGATTCAGGTTTTCAAATCTTACCCGCCATCGCAAGTCGCTGGCCTGGACCGGACGCAACGCTGGATGCCGAACAGCCGGTCTCGCGAGGGCGGCGCTCAGGCAAGCGCGCCGCTCGGCGCCCCGGCCCGGAACGGCACGACGTTGGATGCCTCCCGATCGATGCCCGGCGCCTGGGTGCCGGCCCCGACCGCGACAACAAGGGCGGTGGCACCGAGCAGCGCCTGCACTTGACGGAGGAAGGTGATCCGCTCGAACGGCTTGTGCAGCAACGTGACACGACCCTCGATTTGATCGAGGCCGCTTACCTTGTCATAGCCGGTCACGAGCATGGTCGGCAGGCTGGGCCGCAGCCGCACGACCTTCTCGATTAGCTCGCAGCCTGTCATGTCCGGCATCGACTGGTCGGCGACGAGCAGATCGCAGGCCTCCCCGGCGCGCAGCAGATCAAGAGCCTGTCCGGCGCTGGCCACGGGGACCGGCTTGAGGCCGGCGCTGGTCAGGAACAGCACCATGGCGTCGCGGACCGTCGGCTCATCGTCCACGACCAGCACGCGCGCGGGACGAGGTTCGACTTGCTCCTGAGCGCCACTCCGCGCGGGCATGGCCGCCTCATCCGCCTCCATCGCGCGCGGCAGCCACAGGCTCACGGTCGTGCCCTGGCCGGGCGCGCTCTCGATCCGCACGTCCCCGCCGCTCTGGCGCGCGAAGCCCTGCACCATGGGCAGGCCCAGGCCAGTGCCCTTGCCGATCGGCTTGGTCGTGAAGAAAGGCTCGAAGACCCGCGCCAGCGTCTCGGGCGACATGCCCGCGCCATCGTCGGCGACCACGAAGCGGACATACTCGCCTGGCGGCAGGTCGGCTGGAAGCGCCTCATGCGGTCCGGCGTTGCCGACGTGCAGCCGCAGCAGACCGCCGAAGGCCATGGCGTCGCGCGCGTTCAGCGCCAGGTTGAACAGGCACGCGTCGAGCTGGGCCGCGTCGGCGCGCACTGGCCAGGTCGCCTCTTCCACCGTGAACTGGACCCGCACACGCCCCCCCAGCGTGCGCTGGAGCAGCTCGGCCAACTGCGCGATCATCTCGGCCGGGCGGATCAGCACGGGCTCAAGCGCCTGCTGGCGGGAGAAGGCGAGAAGGCGGTGGGTGAGCGAGGCGCCGCGCCAGGCGGCCCGCTCGGCGACCGCGAGGCATTGCTGCGCCTGCTCGCCAAGGCCCGGTTGCTCCTGCAACACTTGCAGACCGCCGATGATCGCCTGGAGCAGATTGTTGAAGTCGTGCGCGACGCCAGCGGTGAGCTGGCCCACGGCCTCCAGACGCTGCTTCTGGCGCAGTTGCGCCTCCAGCGCCGTTTCGTGCGTGACATCCCGCACGCTCGCGAGCAGGAGCGTGGCCCGCTCCTTGGCTGTGGGCTCGCCCGGTGAGACGAGCACTGGGGCGAGCACCACCCGCA